>JAADHX010000227.1 GCA_013151655.1 Actinomycetota bacterium | reverse complement strand
TGTTAACGGCATAGACCCGTTCGCCACCTTCCTCGTGGGCCGACGTCACCTTGTAGGTCATGGGGAACGTTGGCCACGGGTTGGTCTCGGAAGCTCGTTCGTCCGGTGGCCGCGGCATGATCTCGAACTGCTTTATCGATTTTGCGCCCTGGCGAAGCGATGTCCCCAGACAATCAGCGCCGGTGTCGCCCCCGCCGATGATGACGACGTTCTTTCCCGCCGCCGAAATCGGGACTTCGTCGGCGGCCATGTCGCCAGCCTGGGCCCGGTTGGCCCAAGGAAGGAACTCCATGGCCTGGTAGACACCTTTGGCATCGCGACCCGGGATTGAGAGGTTGCGCCACTGCGTTGCGCCGCCAGCCAGCACAATCGAATCGAAGTCGGAGCGCAGGTCGCCAACTGCGACGTTGCCGCCAACGTCGGCGTTGGTCACGAATACTGTGCCTTCGGATTCCATCTGTTCGATTCGGCGATCGATGTGACGTTTCTCCATTTTGAACTCGGGGATGCCGTACCGCAGCAGCCCACCGACCCGGTCGGCTCGTTCGTAAACCGTGACGTCGTGACCAGCACGAGTTAGTTGTTGGGCCGCGGCCAGACCCGCGGGTCCAGAACCCACCACGGCCACCTTCCTACCGGTCTTGACCGTGGCCAAAACCGGCACGACCCAACCGAGCTCCCAGGCCTTGTCGATGATGGTCACCTCAACCTGCTTGATGGTGACAGGATCTTGGTTGATGCCAAGAACACACGCCCCCTCGCACGGAGCCGGGCAAAGGCGGCCCGTGAACTCGGGGAAGTTGTTGGTGGCGTGCAACCGGTCAATGGCGGCCTGCCAATGGTCGCGATACACCAAGTCGTTCCAGTCGGGAATGAGGTTGCCGAGGGGGCAACCGCTGACGCAGAACGGAATGCCGCAGTCCATACACCGGCTGGCTTGGCTGGCCAAGGCCTCGCCGGAGAACGGCTCGTAAACCTCAGACCAGTCTTTCAGCCGAACGGGTACCGGCCGTCGTGTGGGTAGTTCGCGTTCGTGTTTGAGGAAGCCTCTTACATCGCCCATGTGATCTACCCCTATCCGTGCGAGGCGGACATGATCGCCTCTTCTACGTCGCGGCCCTGTTCTTCGGCCAAGGCAATTGCTTCGAGTACCCGCTTGTAGTCGCGTGGCATCACCTTCTTGAACTGACGCACTCGCGAATGCCATCGTTCGAGGATGGCGTGAGCAACCGGCGAGTCGGTCTCGTCGCGATGGGTTCTCAACGCCTTCCTGACAAACGCAGCATCGGCATCGTCGAGCGTCTCCAGCGCCACCATCTCAGAGTTGAGGTTGCGATGGAACACGTCGTCTGGATCGTAAACGTAGGCGATTCCTCCTGACATCCCAGCTGCGAAGTTTCGTCCTGTGGGACCCAGAACCAGAACCTTTCCGCCGGTCATGTATTCGCAGCCATGGTCGCCGATGCCTTCAACAACCGCAGTTGCACCCGAGTTTCGGACGCAGAACCGTTCACCAACAGCGCCACGTAGGTAGATCTCACCAGCGGTCGCTCCGTAACCGATGACGTTGCCAGCGACGATGTTGTCCTCGGCCACGAAGTCTTCGGAACAGTCTCGTGGTGGGCGAACAATCAGACGGCCACCCGACAGTCCCTTGCCTACGTAGTCGTTAGCATCGCCTTCAAGGCGCAGCGTGATGCCTCTTGGCAAGAAGGCGCCAAAACTCTGGCCAGCCGAACCGGTGAAATCGACCTCGATGGTGTCGTCGGGCAGGCCGGCACCGCCATGGTTCTTTGTCAGCTGATTGCCAAGCAAGGTACCGACAGTACGGTTGGTGTTGCTGATGGACGACGTGATGTGCACCGTCCCGTTTCCGGCCAGCGCATCACCAGCCTGACGTATGAGATCGTTGTCGAGCGCCCGATCAAGGCCGTGATCTTGTGACTTAGTGCAGGTGCGGTCCTGTTGCCACGGCGACTCTGGCACGTGCAATATCGGCGATAGGTCTAACCCGTCGGCTTTCCAGTGTGAGATGGCCTCATCGACATCGAGTGCGTCGACTCGCCCGATTGCTTCGTCGAGGGTCGCGAAACCGAGCTCGGCGAGTAGCTCACGCACTTCTTCGGCAATGTACTCGAAGAAGTTCACTACGAACTCTGGCTTGCCCGCGAACCGCGATCGCAGCTGTTTGTTTTGCGTGGCCACACCCACTGGACAGGTGTCAAGGTGGCAGACGCGCATCATTACGCAGCCAGACACCACTAGCGGAGCGGTCGCGAATCCATACTCTTCGGCACCAAGCAAAGCCGCGACCATGACATCGCGTCCGGTCTTGAGTTGGCCATCGGTCTGAACAACGATGCGGTCGCGAAGTCCGTTAATGAGCAGGGTTTGCTGAGCTTCGGCTAGCCCGAGCTCCCACGGTCCGCCGGCGTGTTTGAGCGAGTTGAGCGGCGAGGCACCAGTGCCGCCATCGTGGCCAGAGATGAGAACAACATCGGCCTTGGCTTTGGACACGCCAGCCGCAACCGTACCTACCCCAACCTCGGCCACCAGCTTGACGTGGATTCGAGCCTCTGGATTGGCGTTCTTAAGATCGTGGATTAGCTGCTTTAGATCTTCGATCGAATAGATGTCGTGGTGCGGCGGAGGCGAGATGAGCCCAACGCCCGGTGTCGAGTGGCGGGTCTTGGCAATCCACGGCCAAACCTTCTGGCCGGGCAGCTGACCGCCTTCGCCTGGTTTGGCCCCTTGAGCCATTTTGATCTGGATGTCGTCGGCATTGACCAAGTATTCCGAGGTCACACCGAAACGGCCCGACGCAACCTGTTTGATCGACGAACGACGCAAGTCGCCGTTGGCATCGGGAGTGAAACGGTCTGGGTCTTCGCCGCCTTCACCGGTATTGGACTTGGCGCCGATGCGGTTCATGGCGATGGCTAGAGTCTCGTGAGCTTCGGCTGAGATCGAGCCATAACTCATGGCCCCAGTCGAGAACCGTTTGACGATCTCTGACACCGACTCGACGTCGTCGATCGGTATCGATTTGCGATCGCCGTTGTCGAACTTGAACAGACCGCGAAGTGTGGCCAGGTTCGTCGACTGGTCGTTGACCAGCGCGGTGTACTCCTTGAACACCTCGTAGCGCCCCGAGCGGGTCGCATGCTGCAACTTGTAGACCGTCTCTGGGTTGAAGAGGTGATATTCACCTTCGCGGCGCCACTGATACTCGCCCCCCATCTCAAGGTCACGGTGCGCTAGCTCCGCGGCGTTGTCGAGGTGAGCAAACCGATGTCTGACCGCAACCTCCTCGGCCAACACGTCCAGACCTACGCCACTGAGTTTCGATGTGGTGCCAGTGAAGTAGTTGTTGATGACTTCTGTCGATAGTCCCACGCACTCAAACACCTGGGCTCCCGTATACGAGGCAACCGTCGAAATACCCATCTTCGACATGATCTTCAAGACACCCTTGGAGCAGGCCTTGATGTAGTTGCGGTGTGCAGTGCGCTCGTCGACATCGGTGATGATGCCCTGACCAATCAGATCGTCGATCGACTCGAACGCCAGGTACGGATTGACCGCACCGGCGCCGTAGCCAAGGAGCAGAGCCATGTGGTGTATCTCGCGGGCATCGCCGCACTCGACTACCAGGCCAACCTTGGTTCGGGTCTGTTCGCGAATCAGATGATGATGCACCGCCGATGTCAGCAGCAATGACGGGATTGGCGCCATCTCGGCATCGCTGTACCGGTCGGACAAAATGATGACCTTGGCGCCGTTGGAAATGGCCTCGGACACCTTGGCACAGACAGTTTTTAGTCCGTCGGCGATGCCGGCTCCCGCCGCGGCTACCGAATAGAGACCGTCGATAGCGAAGGCATCGAACTCGGGATGTTCGCCGCCTTCGTTCAGGTATTGAATCTTGGCCAACTCTTCGTTGGACAAGATGGGGCTTGGCACCACGATCTGGCGGCACGATTCGGGCCCGACCTTCAAGATGTTGGCTTCTGGCCCGATGGTCGATGCCGTTGAGGTGACCAGCTCTTCACGAATCGCATCGAGCGGCGGGTTCGTGACTTGAGCTGCGCGAAGTAGTCGAACAGCAGGCGAGACTTGTTGGACAACGCCGCTATGGGCGTATCGGACCCCATCGAGCCGATTGGCTCGGCACCCGTTCTGGCCATTGGAGCGAGCAGAATCTTCAGCTCTTCTTCGGTGTATCCGAAAGCCCGTTGCCGTTTAACAACCGATGAATGTTGAGGGGTCAGCAAGAACCGATCGGGAAGATCGTCGAGATGCACCAGACCGTCGCGCAACCATTCGCCGTAGGGGTGAACACCAGCGAGGGTCCGTTTGACCTCATCGTCGCTGACGATGCGTCCCTGCTCGGTGTCGACCAAAAACATACGGCCCGGTTGCAGGCGGCCCTTCTGCACGATGGTCGCCTGGTCGATGTCGAGAACCCCAACTTCGGAGGCCATAACCACCAGGCCATCATCGGTGACCCAGTAGCGCGACGGGCGCAGGCCGTTGCGATCTAGTACCGCGCCGATGACCGTCCCGTCCGTGAACGCAATGGCAGCCGGCCCGTCCCATGGTTCCATCAGCGACGCGTGGAATTCGTAGAAGTCGCGTTTCCACTCTGGGATGGTGTCGTGGTTCTCCCATGCTTCTGGAACCATCATCAACATCGCGTGCGGAAGTTCGCGCCCAGCAAGGTGGAGCAGTTCCAAGGCAGGCTTCGTCGAAGCTGTTGGTGTCGGACGCGTTTGGCGTCATAACTGGAAGGGCCCGCTCGAGCGAATCGCCGAACACGTCACTTTCGAGCATGCCTTCGCGCGCCCGCATCCAGTTGCGGTTGCCCATGACCGTGTTGATCTCTCCGTTATGGGCCACGAATCGGTACGGATGAGCCAGAGGCCAAGACGGAAAGGTGTTGGTTGAGAACCGCGAGTGAACCAGCGCCATTGCCGTTTCCATCCGCTCGTCGACCAAATCTGGAAACACGACCGCTAGTTGATCGACCGTGAGCATGCCTTTGTACACAAAGGTGCGACCGGAGAGGCTGGGGAAGTAGGTGGATGGGTCGGTTTCGTGTTCGATCCGTTTGCGAAGAACAAAACCACGGCGTTCTAGCTCTAAGCCCGACAGTTCGTCACAGTCGCCGGCAGCCGACACAAACACTTGTCGCATTGTCGGCATGGCATCGGCGGCGAACGAACCGAGAGCAGCGGTTTCGGTCGGAACATCACGCCAGCCGAGAACCTGGAGGCCCTCAGATTGGACGATCTTTTCGATATCGAGCACCATCGCGTCGGCAGCATCTGCGGCCCGGGGAAGAAAGGCCATTCCGGCCAGATACGTGCCTGTCGCCGGCAGCTTGAAGTCGCAGACTGATCGAAAGAAACGGTCCGGAAGTTGAATCAGAATCCCGGCACCGTCGCCGGTGTTCGCTTCGGCTCCCGTTGCGCCTCTGTGATCAAGATTGGTCAAACACTGCAACCCAAGGCGCAACATTTTGTGGTTCTTGCGGCCATGTATGTCGACCACGAACCCAACGCCGCACGAATCGTGTTCGAAAGCCGGGTCGTAAAGGCCCTGGGCTTGGGGCAGCTTCGAACCCGGTAGCCGGGTGTGCGCGACAGTGTGATTCATTCGACGTCCTCGTGGTGCTCAGCCCCAGCTGGGTTCCCGGCGGCGAGCGGTTCAGTTGCAAACCTGAGGGGACGTCGTTGGCCCGCCAGAATCGACAAGAGTAGCCCGTTGAAACCCGAGTTCCAAGGGCGTCGGACTCAGCGCTGGGCAACTCACCCAGACGACGGCGGCTGGTTTAATGTCGGCCACCAGTGTATGCTGGCATACATGCGCCGAACGACGATCAAACTTTCTGACGACGTCGACGCGAGACTTCGCCACGAAGCCGAACGACGCGGCATCACGATCTCTGAGCTAACGCGCGAGGCCATCGAAACCCATCTCGGCAAACGACGACGCCTCGGAGCTGCAGCATCAGGTCGAAGCGGACGAGACGACATCTCCGAACGCATCGAAGAAATCCTCGCTAAGGAGGTAGTCCCATAACGCTCATCGTCGACGCTGGACCGCTGTACGCCTACATCGATGCGGACGATCGGCATCACGCTGCGTCGCTTGACCTGTTGATGAATCACCCCGGCCCGCTCGTCGTACCAACCCTCGTCATAACCGAGGTCTCATACTTGATCGCCACCCGCCTGGGCGTCGAGCCCGAGGTGCGCTTCCTTGGCGATATCGCCGCGGGAGACTTCACCATCGACCCGGTGGCTGCCGCTGACTGGATCCGCATCGCCGAACTCGTCCACCGATACCGAGACTTGCCCCTAGGCACTGTCGATGCCTCCGTTATCGCCGCAGCAGAACGACGCAACATCACATCAATCGCCACCGTTGACCGTCGGCACTTCTCTGTTGTCCGGCCAGCGCACTGCGAGGCATTCGACCTGGTGCCCTGAGCGAGCGCCCTCCAAGCTCGCTGGGTACTGAGTTCGATGGGTCCTACACTCAGGTCGATGTTGTCAATGGCTGCCGGACCATTCTCGTTCGTTCTTCGTTTCGAGACGACCGAAGCCCCAGACACTGTGGCCGCATTTCGTAGGCTGCTGCCACTTACCTCAAAGATCATCCACGTTCGGTGGAGCGGCGAGGCCGGATGGATACCAATGGGCGACCTCGACGTCGGGGTCCGCGCGGAGAACTCGACTTCGTACCCACATCCGGGCGAGTTGGTGCTCTATCCCGGCGGCGTCAGCGAGACGGAGCTATTGATCGGCTACGGCTATGTCAACTTCGCCTCCAAAGCGGGCCAGCTTGCCGGTAATCACTTCGCAACTGTCATCGAAGGTGGTGAGAACCTACCGGCGCTCGGCAAAATGCTCCTATGGGACGGCGCCCAGGAGATCTCCTTCCTGGAGACCTAACGGCGCTCAGCCTGTTCGTCGTCAGCCGACCCCAAATCACGTCGGTTCGCTCTGACCTGTCGCTGGGGGAGCTTCATCTGCAGGGAAGACCGAACTAGCGCGCTACCGATGGCTGGCCGCCGGATTGGCAAGCTACTGCATAAATACGCCTTGGCAAAGATTGCCAAGGTATTTATGCTGGGAGTTCATGACCACAATGAACGTGTCACTCCCGGACGACCTCAAAGGTTTCGTCGACTCCCAAGTCAGCCAAGGCAACTACGGATCGACCAGCGAGTACGTACGCGAGCTCATCCGACGCGACCACGGCCGCCGCCAACTCCGTGCCGCCTTACTCGAAGGCGCCCGCTCCCCCATCCGTGGCAACGCCGACGCCGCATACTTCGCATCGCTACGAGACCACGCCCAGACCGACTCCTGAGCTGACGGTGCAAGCAAGACTCCGAACACTCGCGGCAAACGACACCGAGGCCGCAGCGACCTACTACCGCAACCAAGCTGGCCAGCACATAGCCCTTGACTTTGTCGACGCGCTCGAAGCCGCGATCACCCACCTCTGTCAACACCCGCTCACCGGGTCGCTCAGATTCGCTTACGAACTCGACGTCCCAGACCTTCGAAGCTGGCCGCTCCAGAAATTCCCCCACCTCATCTTCTACGTGCCCGACGATGACCACATCGACATCTGGCGCATCCTCCACGCCCGACGGGACATTCCTGCCTACCTCACCCCGGACCAAACCGACGGAGCCACCGCCGGACCGTAACGTGTACCAACAAGTGTGTCGGAGGAGCGAGTTTAACCCTAAGCACACGCGGACCCCGGAGGGCTGAACTGATCGCCGCGTGACGCGAAACGCCTGGTCACATACTGAAGACCGAGTTCCGGCAGCCGCC
>JAADHX010000024.1:6870-7861 GCA_013151655.1 Actinomycetota bacterium | reverse complement strand
TCACACCAGCGGGACTCCATGTAACTCTCACCTGTGACTGGTGTCGATTGTGGCCAGCGCCAGTTACGTCGGCGCCATCGAACACAACGGTGGCGATAAGGCGACCGCCTAGGCGTGCTGCCATAGCCGACAACAAACGTTCGCGTTGGGTATACAAGTCGGCGTTTGGCCAGCCGGTTTTGGTCACGTTGTAACCATCGACCAACATCTGCATTCGCGGAACACGAATCAGTTCGTCGACGCCAGCCGGCGAGTCGTCGAGAACACCCCTGGCGGAGCGATGCGGTCTACGCCGTTTGGGTTGTGCCGTCGCTGGTTGGTCTGGCGGGGCGTCTGGGGTAGCGGGTCCGGGCGCGTCGACGATGGAGTCTTCACTCGTCGACGTTGCGTCGGCAAGTGCCGCGGTTGTGCGTTTGTGGGCCAGACGCTCGTCGCCAAGGAGTTGTTCGGCGCGGGTTGCCCGTTGTTCGAGTTCGACGCCCCTGGCTCGTTTGGTTTCGGATTCGGCCTCTGCTACCTCGACCATTTGCGCGAACTCGGCAACCGACCGACGCTCTTGTTTCAATGCCTCTTCGACCGAAGCAAGTTTGGCGGTGACGCTCGCCAGCTGAGACTTCGCCGCCTGGATCTCGAGTTTCATCTCGTCGAGCTGGGCTCCTGTAGCGGTCTCATCCGCGTAGGACTCGCGGATTCGATCGGCCCAGTGGTCGGGGCGGGTAATCCAGAGCCACGCCACCTCGCCCACTTCGCTCTTGTCGGCCAGCAGCGCGACCCGTTCGCGAAAATCAGCGTCGACATCGAGGGCTGACCGGACTGCCCCAAGCCAAGCCCGAGGCAGTCGTTCAAGCTGCACCACGCGTTCGAGTCCGTCAGGAACGGCAGCACCACCTGATCGACGAGCGTCGGACCGGGCAACAGAGTGCGCTAGTTCGAGTAGGTGCCTCAACTCCCCCACTCCCGGCTCTCCCCCCGACTTGCCTAGATCCGGTCC
>JAADHX010000024.1:4813-6807 GCA_013151655.1 Actinomycetota bacterium | reverse complement strand
CGTTTCCCGCTGACGGGAGTGGGCTTCTTTGCGACGTTGTCACACCGGGTGCGTACCTTTCGCTCACGTGAACAACTCGCGGACAGGCACAGGCCAAACGGCCCCTGGGGCCAATACAACCCAAACATCGGCTCGAACCTTATTCGACGAGGCGACTGGCAGCGACGCCACAACGGCTGTCACTGGGCGTATGCGAACATCCACTGACTCGATCACCAGCAGCCGCTGGACCGAGCAGATAAACCAACGCTCCTTCGACGATCTCGGGGTCGCGCTACATGAGGTGACGTTCTGCGTGTTCGACGTCGAAACCACAGGCGGCAACCGGAAGCTCGACGAGGTGACCGAGATTGGCGCGGTCAAACTCCGTGGCGGCGAATGCCTCGGCACTTTTCAGACCATGGTCAACCCTGGTATTGCCATTCCGGCCGAGATCACCATTCTGACCGGCATAACCCAGGCCATGGTCGTTAGAGCCCCGAAGTTCGATCAGGTTCTACCGTCGTTTCTCGAGTTCATTGGCGATGCCGTCCTCGTCGGGCACAACGTTTCGTTCGACATGGCCTTTCTTCAGCGCTGTGTCGAGTCGACCGACCGACCGCGACTCCCCAACAAAGTGGTCGATACTCTGGCGCTGGCTCGGCGGCTAATCATCGACGAAGTGCCCAATCTGCGTCTTGGCACCTTGGCCGACCGACTAGGGCTCGACCACCAACCAAACCACAGGGCCCTCGACGATGCTCTAGCTACTGGCGACCTTCTCCACATGCTCCTCGAGCGAGCAGCTTGTTTTGGGGTGATGGGTCTTGACGATTTGCTCGCCCTTCCCAAGATCGACGCTCACCCACAAGCCTCGAAACTTAAGCTCACCGATGGCTTGCCGCGGACTCGTGGCGTCTACATGTTCCACGACCGTGACGGACGAGTCCTATACGTTGGCAAGGCCACCAATCTTCGTAGCCGCGTTCGGAGCTACTTCTCTGGCGATCGGCGCCGAAAGGTGGCGCAGCTGTTGCGCGAAACCGATCACCTCAGTCATCTCGAGTGCCCGGGACCTCTCGAAGCCGACGTAACCGAGCTGCGGCTGATCCGTCAGCATCGGCCGAGGTTTAACCGAGTTGGCACGTCTCGCGCCGCGCCGGTGTTCGTCAAGGTCACCCTCACAGAACGATTCCCTCGGTTGTCGATCGTCACCAAACGACAAGACGACGGCTACTACCTCGGGCCGATCACGTCGCGGCGCCAGGCCAAGGCCGTTGTGGAGGCGATCCACTCGGTCACACAACTACGTCGCTGCACCAGCGGACCCGTCACCAGGGCCGACTGTGGGCCGTGCGCCACCGCCCAACTGGGAGCGTCGGCCTGCCCATGCACAGGCTTCACGCCGGCCACGGTGTACGAACAGATTGTCTCGACAGTGGTTCTGGAGTTGAAGGCCCATCCTGACCGCATCTTGTCTCGACTTCGGAACCGGATGGATGCCCTGGCCGTCGAAGAACGATTCGAAGAGGCCGCCGACACTCGAGACCGAGCCGCAGCCCTCGCCGCCGCTCTTGGCCGCCAACGTGTGGTCGAGCGCCTCGAACTCGCCGATCGGTTCGAAGTCGAACTCCCCGGAGTCGGCGGAGCCGAGATTAGCCGGGGACGTCTAGTCCGATCCTGGACCGAATACGGCACAGCCCCTCTGTTCGGCCCTTCAACGTCGCCGGTCGACAGCGGCGATCAGGCCAGAGCCGCCGACGACGAGCTTCGATGCATTGCGTCGTGGCTCGATGCCAACGCTAGCGAGCTGCGCTTGCAGGATCTCGACGGTGTACTCAGCTCGAAGCTGCCGCGACTGGCTGACTTCGATGCGAGGCCCAGCGCGCTTAGTGGGCCACGACGAGGCCGCCCCTAGTTTGTCTCGGCCGCAGCCGCGCTGGCCACGACAGTTTTGCGAAGCGCTTCGGCCGCCGAGCCGTTCGACACCGCTGCCGACGCCGCCTCTATGGCGG
>JAADHX010000024.1:0-4796 GCA_013151655.1 Actinomycetota bacterium | reverse complement strand
CCCGCCACAACGAGCCCGGCGGCAGCATTGAGCACGACGATGTCGCGTCGAGGCCCCGTTTCTGAGCCGTCGAATATGGCGTGGGCGATCTTGGCGTTTTCCTTGGCATCGCCACCGGAAATGTCGTCGAGACTGGCCCGCGCTATTCCCAAATCTGTTGGGTCAACCTCGAACTCCGAGATCGCACCCTCTTTGACCTCGACCACTCGGGAAGGGCCGGTGAGCGCAATTTCGTCGAGCCGTCCGTGGCCGTGCACGACCCATGCGTGCTCTGACCCTCGGTTGGCCAGCACCCCAGCCATGAGGTCCTGCAGGCCGGGGTCCGAGACCCCAATGACCTGGCGCCGGATACGCCCAGGGTGCGAAAGAGGACCGAGTATGTTCATCACGGTAGGTACTCCAAGCTGGGCCCTAACAGGACCGGCGTGTCGCATCGCGGGATGAAAGGCTTTGGCGAACACGAATGCGATGCCAGCATCGGCCAGACACTGCTCGACGCCAGGGCCGTTTAGCCCGGTGGTCAGGCCAAGCGCTCCGAGTGTGTCGAAGGCACCGCTGGTAGCAGAAGCCTTGACGTTGCCGTGTTTGGCAACGCACGCACCGGCACCGGCCGCAACAAAACACGCCATCGTCGAAACGCTCAAGGCGGCAATGCGCGGCCCCCGCCGGTTCCGACGATGTCGATGGCCCCGTCGGGCAGCTGGAGAGGCGCGGCGTTGTCGAGCATGGCATCGACCAGACCAGAGATCTCGTCGATGCTCTCGCCCTTTTGGTGAAGACCGAAGATGAATGCCGCTATCTGCGCGTCGCTTGCGTCGCCGTTCAAAACGGTAGACAACGTATCTCTGGCTACGTCTCGGGTGAGGTCGTCGCCGGCAATCAGCGCACCGAGAACTGCGGGCCATCCGCCGTGAGTCTCAACGTTGGACATGGGTGACTGTACCCCGGTCGCGAAACTAGGCGTCGGCCAACAGGCGGGCCTTGGCCGCAGCCCGCCGGCGCTGTCGAATGATTCGGCGTCGTTCCTTTTCGTTGGCGCCGCCCCATACTCCGTCCTTTTCGCGGACGTAGAGTGCGTGCTCGAGACACGGCTCGCACACCGGGCACCGCGAACAGACCATCTTGGCCTCAGCAGTCTCTTCATCGGTGGTCGGGTAGAAGATCTCTGCTGCGAGGCCTTGGCACGAAGCGTAGGTCTGCCATGTAGTGGTCACTTGGACGTTCACTCTCCTGGAACAAACGAAATAGATGCTGTCTGACTAGACGCTGCCTGAGTAGGGGCTGTCTTTGCCGTGGGGGAATACTGCCTTAGGTTTGGTTGGCGTCAGATTCTCCCGCGCCAAACCGTAGATGTCCACCCAAAGAAGCGTCATTTCTACACAGGTTGGCTCAACGCGAGGTCGAGACTCTGAAATACTGGGCCGCGTGCCCAGCGACATCAGACCGAAACTGCTCGGATACGAGATCAGCACCGACGCTGTTTCTCGAGGCGCATTGGTCACGACGGTGCTAGCAGTACCACTTGGAGTGGTCGCCGGACGGGTTCTCGCCGACGGTTCAGCATGGAACTCTGCGGTAACGATCGGGATCTTCGCCGCTTTCATGCTTGGCGGGGCCGTAGCGGGTCGAATTCGTCCAGACACACCCGGGCTTCACGGCGCCTTGGCGGCGCTTCCCTGCCTACTGCTACTGACGTTCATACGGCTGTTGTTAGCGCTGTTCGGCGATATCGACTTCGCACCGAACCTGATTCTGAGCCAGATCGTAATCGGCACTAGTCTCGCAACGATCGGCGGCGTGGTTGCCGCACGACGGGCCGACCGCGGCCATTCGCTGGTCGACTGATCGACGTTTGCGTTTGCTTCTAACCACTGTTCGTGGTTGACTCTCAGGTTGAGCGACGTCATTCTGCGGCGAAGGGCATCGCGTTCTGCTGCCAGGTTTCGACCTGGCCCATTCCCGAGGTCGAAAATGTCTAGTCGTTTACATCGTCGCCTAGCGCGCTTAGCCGTAGTGACGTTTGCAGTTGCTGCTGTGGTGGGTGTTGCTCCCGTTCCACTCAGTTCGGTCAGCGCTGCTAACGCGGCGATCAATCATCCCGGCTTGGTGCCCGATGTGCCTGTGACCGGCTATCCCAGGATCGTCTACACGCCCGGCCGCGAGACCTTCGCCGCAAACCAGATCGGAAACTTCATCGTTTCCGGCGGCAATTTCCTTCAGGTGAGACTCCAGAACGGCACGACGATCAGCCAGCCATACTTCACTGCTTGGCAAATCGACACCAAAGAGATCGTGTGCACCGACATCACCTTCGATGGCGACGTGCTCGACATCATTCCTGGTGATACGCCGAACTCGATGTTTGTTTCTGGTCGGTTCAACAACGTCACCGATGCAAATGGCGTTACGCACACCAGACGCAAGATAGTCAAAATGCACATGCCGGATTGTGCCGTAGACACCGACTTTCAGGTAGGCGCCGCCAACGGCAAGATCAACCACATGGCCCTTGTCGGTTCACGCTTGTTCATCGGCGGCGACTACACCACCCTCGGAGGCGTTTCGCAACCGAGGTTGGCTGAGGTCAACGCCACGACAGGCACCCTCGCCCCATTCAACCTCAACGTCACGTCAAACAGCCCCTCGACGTTTCGAGAACTAGCCATCAACCCCGCCGGAACCCGACTTATCGTCGGGGGTCGGTGGAGTTCGATTGGCGGTGTCTCTACCGGACCGACCGCTGTCATCAACATCGCTACGCCTGGCGCGCCAACCCTCACCGGCCACCGTTCGTCGATACCGACACCAACCATCGACCTTCAAGACGCCGGCGTCAGCCCAGACGGTCAATACATCGCCCTCGTCTATGGCACAGCCACGGTCTCTGACTACGTGTACTTGGTACCGACCACCGAATCGCCACAGACGCCTCTGTGGAATCAGTACATGCGCGATTCGAACTTCAGCGTCGCCATATCGGACGAAGCGGTGTACGTCGGTGGGCACTTCTGCAAAATCGATGCAGGCCCAGGGCCCACACAACTCATGGCTCCAAACACGCTCGACTTCTGCTCGGGCATTTTCTTTGCCGGCGGTGTGTGGCGGAGTCAGTTGGCCGCGCTCAGGATCTCTGATGGCACACCACTTACGTGGAACCCCGGCAACAACTCGTTCGGCGGTGCCGAAGAACTACGCGTCACCGAACGGGGTCTACTGGTCGGGTATGACGGCGACCGGACAAACGGATTCCTAGTTGGAACGACCGCCGTGTTCGACTTCGGTCCGGTCGGCGACACGTTGCCTCCGACAACCGCGACAATTACTTCGCCAAGTCAAGGAGCAACCGTCGCGACTCCAGTGAACATCAAAGCAACCGCCGGCGACAACTTGGGGGTCACCGACTACCAGTATCGGCTGCAAGCCGACAACGGGCAGTGGCTACAGGCCGACAGCACTCTGGGCACGAACGCATACGTGTTTACCACTTCGGCCAACGGGGCAGGCGATCTAGACACCGATGTGGCTGTTGCGACAGCAGACGACTATCGGATCGATGTTCGGGCGCTCGACGCAAGCAACAACATCTCGTTGCAGTGGGCTGAGCGAGACGTAACCATCACTGGCGGCGTGGCACCGACCTGTACCGCGACGATCAGCCAAGGTGGCTCAGCAAGCCTGGTCTGGGATGCTGTCCTTGGCCAGGCCTCGTATCAAGTCCGCAGGAACGGGTCCTGGGTCGCGACCGTCAACGGTACGAACCTCACAACCACCGGAGCCATGGCCGATACTTTCATCGTCCGATACTGGAGCGGCGGCCTCACCGATATTCCGTGTACGAACGAGGTTGGTGGACCAGCACCATCTTGTACCGCAACGTTCCAGGGTAATGGCGATGCTGTCATCGTTTGGGATGGCGTCGCGGGCGTAACCACCTATCACGTCCGCAGAAACAACGGCTGGATTGGGTCGACGGCTGGAACGACGTTCACGGACACCACAGCGGGCGGCAACCAAGCTCACGTCTATGAGATTCGTTATCGAGTTGGTGGCGCGACCACAGACGTTCCTTGCGGCAACGTTGGAGGGAACCCTGCGCCCTCGTGCACCGCTACTGCCTTAGTTGGCGGCGGAATCAAGCTGAGTTGGTCGACGGTAGGTGGCGTCACTGAGTTCCAGGTCAGAAAGAACAACGGCTGGATTGCCAGCGTTGTCGGCCAGACCCACACCGATGCCAACGGCACGAACGGCGACAGCTACGTCATCCGCTACTGGAACCCAACCCTCACCGATCTGATTTGCCAGTAAGGTTCTGGCTGCGGTGAGTCGACCCAGGTGGCCGCGGCGTTGGGACTCTGTGTAAAAGCAGCGTCTACGGCGTCGAGGAAGGTCGGGGCTCCATAGGGCAGGGTGCTGGCGTGAAGCCAGGCGTTGCGAGACGACGGAAAGTGCAACAGAAAGTAAACCGCCGATGGGCCGGGAAACCGGTCACAGGCAAGGGTGAAACGGTGCGGTAAGAGCGCACCAGCGTCCCGGGCGACCGGGCGGCTAGGTAAACCCCACCCGGAGCAAGGTCGAGCAGGGATCGGACAGCCCGTCCAATGATCCCGGGTAGACCGCATAGATGGATGGCCACCCAAGCGGCACATTGTGCCGCCGGACAGAACCCCGCCTACGGCGGTCGGCTCACCGCACCATCTCTGCTTCCGTACCGGTCGTGTCAGGTCGCGATGGGTGTCAGAGTCGCGTGATGGTACCAACGTCGATCCATCGTTTTCCCTGTCGCGAATCTAGTCAGG
>JAADHX010000266.1 GCA_013151655.1 Actinomycetota bacterium | reverse complement strand
CCCGTTTGCAGGCCTACAGCATTCAGACCTATGACGAAGTTGCTGAGATCAGCGGCCAAGATGTCGGGATGCATCGCGTTGGCACCCTTACGTGTGCTGCGACCGAGGAACGTTGGGACTTTCTCAAGATCGTCAACGAACTGAACCGCACCCTCGGCATCGAGTCGTTTCTGGTTACTCCAGACGAGATTCCTCAGTACAGCAAACTGATTGATCCATCGCAACTGATTGGTGGGCTGGTCGACAGGGCCGACGGCTATTTGGATCCGTTCGGGGCGACACACGCATACGCCAAGGCGGCGCGCATCGGTGGCGCTGAGATCTACCAGCAAACATTAGTGACGTCTCTTAATCGCCGAGACGACGACACTTGGGATGTCGAGACCGACAAAGGCATCATCCACACCGAGCATGTGATCAATGCCGGAGGGTTGTGGGCCCGCGAGGTTGGCGAGATGGTCGATCTCGAACTACCGCTTATCCCCTATGAGCACCACTACCTGATCACCGAACAACTGCCGGAGGTGGTCGCGAACGAGACGGAGTCGATGGTTGTCGTCGATCTCGACGGTGGGATCTACGTTCGAGAAGAGATCGGCGGACTTCTGTTCGGGGTGTACGAGCCAAACCCCCAAGCGTGGGCCATCGACGGCACACCTTGGACCTATGGCGAGTCCGAACTTCTAGAACCACGTCTCGAAGCACTCGCGCCGACCCTAGAAAAGGGGTTCGAACGATTCCCGATCATGCAAGACGCTGGCATCAAGAACACCATCAACGGACCGTTCACGTTCACCCCAGACGGCAATCCGCTAGTAGGCCCGGTTCGTGGCGTCCCGAACTATTGGCTCGCCTGTGGCGTGATGGCCGGCTTCAGCCAGTCAGGGGGCGTTGCTCTCGCGTTGGCCCAGTGGATGATCGATGGCGAACCAGAAGAAGACACCTTCGCCATGGACCCGGCCCGCTTCGGTTCGTTCGCGACCCAAGCCTTCACCCTCGAAACGTCGGCTCAGTTCTACGAGTGGCGCTTCAAGATGGCCTTCCCGAACGAGGCATGGCCAGCTGGCCGTCCTGCCAAGACGACTCCGATCTATGACCTACAGAAGAACGTGGGCGCGGTGTTCGCACCCATCGCGGCAGTCGAAGTACCCATGTGGTTCGCAGCCGATGACGAACTTGCCCAAGACATCCCGACGTTCTTCCGCTCGAATAGCTTCCCCGCTGTAGCTCGCGAGGTTGCGGCAGCAACCGTAGGCGCGGGCGTACTCGACATCAGTTCATACTCGAAGTTCGAGATCACGGGCCCGGGGGCCACGGCCTGGCTCGACGCGCTGCTCGCGACCAACCTGCCCAACCCCGGTCGAAGCAAACTGGCCGTGATGCTGTCCGATGCTGGTGCCATCGTGGGCGACTTCACGGTGTTCAACCTCGGAGCCGACCACGCTGGCGACGATCGGTTCATGATGACCGGGTCAGGGCCCATCCAGGAATGGCACATGCGGTGGTTCGACCGCTACCTGCCGGCTACTGGCGTGAAGGTAGACAACATCACAGATCAGTGGATGGGCCTCGCGCTGGTTGGACCCAAGGCCCGCGATGTGTTGCAGGACCTCACGAGGTTCGACCTCTCGCCAGAGTCGTTCAAGTTCATGGGCGTGGCCGAAATGAACGTCGGAGTGGCTCCGGCTCGTGTCGACCGAATCTCGCTCACCGGCGAACTCGGTTACGAGATCTGGATGCCAACGTCATACATGCGCCACGTGTACACCCGAATCATGGATGCCGGTGCAGAACACGCGATCGCCAACGTCGGCGTCAGCGCCCTTCTAAGCATGCGCCTCGAAAAGGGCTTCGGCATCTGGGGACGCGAGTTCAGCCCCGACTACAAACCGTCGCAGAACGACATGAGTCGGTTCATCAACTACGACAAGACAGGTTTCGTCGGACGCGACGCAGCCCTCGTCGACCGCGATGCCGGGCCGAGCAGTCGCCTAGTCGTTCTGAACCTCGACGCCACCACATCAGATGCAACCGGGTTCGAGCCGGTGTTGTCTGGCGACACGAAGGTAGGTTTCGTGACGTCGGGAGGATACGGACACCGCACTGGCGAAAGCCTTGCGCTGGCCTATGTTGACACCGCATACTCGGCCTCGGGGACCGAGTTCGAGGTGCCGCTGGTAGGCGAACCACACCGGGCCAAGATCGTCGACGAAGTTCCCTTCGACCCCACCGGCTCAAGAATGCGGAGTTAAGGGCGCTCGATGGTCAGACGTGGCCGCAGGGGACCGAGAGTCGAGGTCTCCACAGAAAAGTACCGTCACCTTGTCAATCCTTTCGAACCGCTCAGGATCCTGTCCGATGACCAGGTTGCCCATATACACAACACCGCAGTCCGGTACCTAGCCGATGAAGGTATGCGGGTACTACTCCCCGATGCCCGGTCGATTCTCGCCGACTCTGGTGCCACGGTCGATGACGAGGATGTCGTCAGGTTCGACCCAGATGTAGTCTCCGCAGCGCTCGGGTCGGCACCATCGAAGTTTGAGTTCCATGCACCCAACCCCGCTCGAAACGTGGCCATTGGCGGACGAAACATCGCCATGGTGCCAGTGGCCGGCCCGCCGTTCGTTTCGGATCGCCTGAACGGTCGACGATACGGAACGCTCACCGACCATGAGAACTTCGTTCGACTAATTCAAAGCTTCGACGTGATGGCTGTCACTACCCCAGCCATCGAACCGAGCGACATCCCGGTCAACGTCCGCCATCTCCGCTCGAACTTTTCAACACTTCTGTTGAGCGACAAGGTGCCGTTCATCTTTGCCAGAGGCAGCCAGCGCGTCCGCGACGGCTTCGACCAAATCAAGATCCGCCTCGGGATACACACCGAGGAAGAATTTGCCCTCAAGCCGCGCACCTGGACCAACGTAAACACTAACTCGCCACGTCAACTCGACATCCCTATGGCTATGGGAATCATCGACTTCGCCAGAGCTGGCCAGGCCTGCATCATCACCCCATTTACTCTCGCCGGCGCAATGGCACCGGTCACGTTGGCCGGAGCCCTTGTGCTTCAACACATGGAATCGATAGCCGGCATCACCCTGAGCCAACTAGTGCGCCCCGGTGCGCCAGTTATCTACGGATCATTCACCTCGAACGTGGATATGAAGTCGGGTTCGCCGGCCTTCGGAACACCTGAGGCCGTGAAGGGAGCCATCGCCAGCGGCCAGCTGGCCCGCCATATCGACATTCCTTGGCGATCGTCTGGTTCGAGCACTTCCAACACCGTCGATGCCCAGGGCGGCTACGAAACCATGATGAACATGTTTGGTGCCATTCAGGGTGGAGCCAACTGGATCATGCATTCGGCCGGCTGGCAGGAGGGTGGCCTAACTGCCTCGTATGAGAAGTTCATTCTCGACATCGAAATGTGTCAGATGTTCGCCGAGACATTCTCGCCACTTGAGGTCAATGACGACGAGTTGGCCACAGATGCCATCAGCGCAGCCGGCCCCGGTGGCCACTTCTTTGGCCTCGATCACACCCTTGAGCGCTACGAAACGGCGTTCTACGATCCCATCGTTTTCTCGCGGGCAAACTTCGAACAGTGGACCCAAGACGGCTCCCAAGATGCAGCCGAACGCGCGACCAAGATCTGGCAACAGACCCTCGCCGACTTCGAACCACCGCCCGTCGACGCGGCGGTAGTCGCCGAGATGACATCGTTCGTCGATCGTCGCATCGCCGAGGGTGGCGCCGCCCCCGACTGACAGCGCCACCCGAATTCTCGAACCTCGCCTACAGGCCCTTGTAGTTGAGGACAGCGCGCAGGACATGATCCACCTGCACCAAATCCTTCTGGGCCTCCATCACCTCGTCGATGTTCTTGTACGCACCAGGTGCCTCGTCAAGAAGGGCATCGGCCTGGGCCGACTGCCACGTGACGCCATCCATCTTGTCCCAAGCATCGGCACCGAGCTGACGTTTGGCCGCCTTGCGACCCAAGACTCGGCCCGCACCATGAGACGCCGAGAAGTACGAGTCGGCCAGAGCTCCTGAGTCGGACACGTTTCCACGCACCACATACGACTTCTGGCCCATCGAACCAGGGATTACGCCGCGCTGACCTGCACCAACATAGATG
>JAADHX010000428.1 GCA_013151655.1 Actinomycetota bacterium | reverse complement strand
GTTCGCATCGTTAACAACGACGCCGACGATGTCCTTCAGGCAGCGTACGTAAACGCCTACCGGGCCTTCGATTCGTTCAGAAGCGATGCCAAGTTCGAGACATGGATGTACCGGATTGTGTACAACGCCTGTATCGACCATCGTCGTCGTCGCATGCCGACCGTCGGGCTGTCTGACGATATCGCCTCGTCTGAGGACGTCAGCACGGCGGTTGTTCAACGCGCCGATCTGGCCGCTTGTCTCGAGACGTTGACAGTCGAGCAACGCGCAGCCGTGATGCTTGTTGATGCTGAGGGGTTCACGTTTTCCGATGCAGCCGAAGTGCTCGATTTGCCAGTCGGAACTGTGGCCTCGCGAGTGAGCCGGGCCCGCACCCAACTTCGAGCTCAGCTGGGAGATCACCCATGAATTCGCAACGAGATCACGTCCTCGGAATAGCCCTTCGAGAGTTGGACATGCCCGCCGAACGGGCAGAGTTCTGGGATGAGTTTCGTTGTGAGGTGGAGGGGCTCGATCTGACTCGGTCTGACGGCGTGCCGATGTTTCTGGAGGTCGAGGCGGGAGGTAGAAGACCAGCAGTCCCGTTGCGGGTGCTTGCGGGCGCGGCTGTGTTGGTACTCCTGGTGATCGGATCGCTTGCGTTCGCTGTTTTGCTCAGCCGCTCCGAAGGGACCCGGAGCGGCCCAGCGGCATCGGTGCAGGACCAATCGGTGCTTAGCCAGATACCAACCACCACGGTGTCTGTGGAACCGTACGTGAACTTCGGAAACCTCACCTATGCCTCTATATGGCT
The DNA here is from genome assembly GCA_013151655.1 of Actinomycetota bacterium. GTDB lineage: Bacteria > Actinomycetota > Acidimicrobiia > Acidimicrobiales > Poriferisodalaceae > JAADHX01. The sequence goes on along the minus strand of JAADHX010000428.1, from coordinate 3,359 downwards.
CGACCAAGATGTCACCTTGATCGATGGGGCTTGGGCCGAGGCGGTCACTGAGGAAGAGGTACCGGTCGTCCGCGTCTCGCTGCATCAGGTCGAAGTCATAGGTGTCGGGGATTTGTTGGGTCTGGCTTATCTACGAACGACCATTGAGGGGCGAACGTGGTTTGACGTCTATGCAGTTACCGATGGAGAAAGTGGGCCAGTCGTCTCAGAACCCTCAACGCTGGGTGAAGGAATCTCCAACCTCGCGCTGACTCTTGCGGTCTCGGATCAGGAATTGATCTCTCTCAACCTCGTTTTCCGAGACATCGATGGCGGATCTCGTTCTGTCTTCTACCTCCTGCGAGAAGCCGAGCTCGTTCATCAGCGCGAGGTGGAGGGTTCGAGTCTCCTGAACGGCACTGACGCTCTGGACAATCTTTCCTACCCCACTGAGTGGCTAGACGGAGATGTGACGCTTTCGGGTGGTCAATGGGTGGAACCAGCTTCCGACGGAAGCGCTTCGGTCAACAGGTTCTTTCTCGAGAAAGTGACGTTTCTCGAAGGTCCGAAGTCGGTCGCCCTTGTAGTTCTGGCTGCTGATCGCGGTCGGCTGGGGACGTTTTACGAGCTGTACGCAGTCACGGCTGAAGGAAACGAGCTCATGGTGTCGCGGCCGTTTGCTCTCGGGAATCGCGTCACCGACATTAAGCTGACTCCAGCTATTCGGTTAGTGGGCGATGACGCCATTCAACTCGGGTACGTTCGCAGCGACGGGCTGGTGTATGTGGGCAATCTCCGAATCATCTCTGGCGAGTTGATCGAGGTGCGGTGACTTGGGGTGGCCGGTAGCGTTGCTTGGGTGACCGATGTGACTCCAGAGGACCTGGTTGACCCGTTCGGGAGAACCGTACGCGACTTGCGTATTTCGGTTACCGACCGGTGCAACTTCCGCTGCGCTTACTGCATGCCCGCTGAGGGTATGAAGTGGGTGCCCCGCGAAGACATCCTTACCTTCGAAGAGATCGAGCGTTTCGCACGCGTGTGCGTCGATCGGTTCGGCTTCGACGGTATTCGTCTCACCGGCGGCGAACCACTGGTTCGCGCCCACCTTCCCCGACTCGTCGAACGCCTTGCCGGCCTTGGCGTCGATGTGTCGCTCACGACTAACGGCGCCACTCTTCGTCGGCACGCTCAGGATCTCGCCGACGCCGGGCTGGCTCGTATCAACATCTCTATCGATTCGCTTCAGCGGGATCGCTTCCTTGAGCTGACTCGCCGTGACGAACTCGACAACGTCCTCGACGGCATCGACGCCGCCATCGACGCCGGACTTGCTCCTGTCAAGCTCAACGTAGTGATGATGCGGGGCATCAATGACGATGAGGCCGTCGACTTTGCGACGTTCGGTCGCGAGCGAGGGGTGACGGTTCGTTTCATCGAGTTCATGCCTCTTGATGCCACAGGGGAGTGGACTAAGGCGACGGTCGTGCCTGCTGAAGAGATCGTTTCAGCGATCGAAGCCGTGTACCCGCTCGTCGCTCTCACCCGCGGTACCGAACCAGCCGAGCGTTTCCGGTTCGCGGACGGCAAGGGCGAAGTTGGGGTTATCGCTTCGGTTACTCGTCCGTTCTGTGGTGATTGCGATCGGGTTCGGATCACCGCCGAGGGATCGTTCCGTACCTGTCTGTTTGCCATCGACGAGTTCGACATGCTTCGGCACCTCCGCGGCGGCGGCTCCGATGATGATCTCGTTGATGCCATCTCGGCCGCGGTGGGCACCAAGTGGGCAGGACACTCAATCGGCCAGGTGAATTTCATCAGGCCGGCAAAGTCGATGAGCCAGATCGGCGGCTGACGCCAGCCCCACCACGGGTTCGGGCGATCGATCCTCATACACTCGGTGCATGGCCGATGAGTTGAAGCTGACCCACCTCGACCCGTTGGGTCGCGCTCGCATGGTGGACGTAACGCCCAAGGACCCGACGCATCGCAGGGCAATTGCCAAGGCCCGCGTCTACATGTCGCCAGAGACCACACAGCTGGTGGCCCGCGGGGCCGTCGCTAAGGGCGACGTTCTGGCGGTTGCCAGGGTCGCCGGAATACAGGCATCCAAACGCACCGCCGACCTCATCCCGCTATGTCACCCGTTGCTGGTGGGTGGTGTGTTCATCAACTTCCATATCGACGATGCATACATCGAGGTCGAGGCCCAGGTCGAGACTGTCGAACGAACCGGGGTCGAGATGGAGGCGATGACCGCGTGCTCGATCGCCGCTTTGACCATCTACGACATGTGCAAGAGCGCCGACAAACGAATGGTCATCGGCGACATGACACTCTGGGAAAAGACCGGTGGTAAGAGCGGGCCTTTCAAGCGCCAAGAGACGGTTCCGGAGACCCTTGTTAGGAATCAAACCGCCGTCGACTCGGCCCCGATCGTGTCGAGTGAGGCTCTGAACAACCTCTAACGCTCACTTCTGACATATGCCGGCGGAGTGACCGCGCGAACGCCCAGCGTGATTTTCACAACAGAACCACGACTTTACGTTGCGCGTTCGTAGTACATCCGTAATAATGGCGTCGCTCTGAAGGCACCGGTCTTCGATCAATGAGTGTGACGGCGGGCGCTTCGGCGCCCTAGTACAAGGACAACGCAGGTTTGACGTTATGAACGGCATCATCCTTGGTGCTCTCGCAACGATGTGGGTCGTAGTGCTGGGCTGGGAAACCTTTTCTAATCTCCGTGATGGCCGGCGACGATCCGACCCCATGCGAAACTTCACCCGCCAGTTGGGTGTTCTCGGTCGCGCTGTCCCCAAAACGGTGAGGCCGGCCAATGCCCTGAGTCGACGCGAGTTTGGCCCAACTGGCGCCATGGTTGGCCCACCAGCTTCTCGCTCCGCGGCTGCTGATCGCCGGCGAGTAGTCTCCATGTCGCTCACTGCTGGACTAGTGGTGGCTGGTGTGGCCTGGTTCGTCACGTCGGCTCCTTTGGCTGGCGCAGCTGTTCTTGTTGTTGGCGGTCTGTTGATTGGCTTCACGTCACTAGTGATGCGCCGCAAGCAGTTGGCCGAGGAGCGGGCCCGCAAGGTCACTTACCTTCCAACAGCTCGCCGCGAGTTAGAAGCCGTACCCGCGCGCAGGCGTGCCAACTGATCTAGCCGACAGTCAGACATAGACCGCTACACTTGGTGGTCCTTGGGGGTGTAGCTCAGCCCGGTAGAGCACCTCGTTCGCAACGAGGGGGTCGTCGGTTCAAATCCGGTCATCTCCACCAAGGAAAGCCCTGGTCAGAGGCCCTAAACGGCTCGGCTGGGGCTTCTTGCGTTTTAGGCCAGGGGGCACTGAGGGGGCAATACGTTTGCCCGACCTATGCGAGC
>JAADHX010000189.1 GCA_013151655.1 Actinomycetota bacterium | reverse complement strand
TTCCTGTGGCCTCTGCGGTTCGGAGATGAAGAAGCTGCCTGGTGTAGTCCCACTCATAAAGTGCCTGACTGGAGTCGATGCCCTCGTAGCACTGAAGCCTGATCAACTCAACGCCGGCTACGGCAGCCAACACTTTGGCCACCTCGGTCTTGCCAACGCCTGCTTCGCCTTCGAGCAGCAATGGCCGTCCGAGCGCGATCGCTAAATGGATGATGGTGGCAAGGCCATCGTCGGCCAAATAGTCATGCTCTTTCAGAGCCGTCGCAACCTCGGCTGGTGACGACGGCAGCTGAGCCACTCAGGCCACGCCCGAAGCGACAAGCGCCCGTTCGGTGAGCACTCTGGCGAGGTGCCGTCGGTAGTCTGGCGAGGCATTGAGATCGGCAGGAGCCTCGGTTTCATTTGCGGCCACTGACGCGGCATCGGCAGCAGATGCACCGTCGGCAAGCGCATCGATGACGGGCGTTGCCAACACCGGAACCGACCCCATGTTGACTAGGCCAACACCGGTGATGCCGTCGCCAACGACCGCTGCAACTCCAACAATGGCCCAGTCCTGGGCCCTGCGGTTGAACTTCTGATAGTTCCAGCCGGCGTTGGGGCACTTCGGGACACGAATCTCGGTGAGCATCTCGTCGTCGGCAAGTTCGGACTCGAAATACCCTGTGAAAAACGACGACGCGGCAATCTCGCGAGTGCCGTTCGGGCCTTGGGCTACGAGGGTTCCGCCGAGGGCAAGCACGGCTGCCGGAAGATCCGAAGCTGGATCGCTATGGGCGAGGGTTCCGCCGAGTGTTCCCCGATGGCGAACCTGGGGATCGCCAACAACTTTGGCCACCGCACCAAGGAGAGGGCACTGATCGGCGAGAAGGTCACTGTTCTCGAGCATGTGGTGCGTCGTGAGAGCACCGATGGCTATTTGCTCGCCGTCTTCGCGGATGTAGCTGAGCTCGGTGACTCTGCCGATGTCGACCACGACAGTAGGAACCGCAAGCCGAAGCTTCATCATCGGAACAAGAGAGTGTCCGCCGGCCATGAGCTTGGCTTCGTCGCCGTGCTCAGCAAGCTGAGCGATTGCGTCTTCGGCCGAGGTGGCTCGGTGATAATCGAACGCTGCTGGAATCATGGCTTGCCCTCAGTCCTTCACCGGTTGGCCACTAGCAGCCAAAACCGCTTTAACGATGTTGTGATAGCCAGTGCATCGACACAAGTTGCCTTCGAGACCTTGGCGAACTTCAAGCTCGGTTGGCTTGGCGTTCTCGTCGAGCAGCGACACCGCAGCCATCACCATGCCTGGAGTGCAGTAGCCGCACTGCAGGCCATGTTCCTGGCGGAAAGCCTCTTGCATGGGGTGAAGCTCGTCGGAGCTAGGTGCCAGACCTTCGATAGTGGTCACGTCTTGGCCGTCGGCCTGTACTGCCAGCAATGTGCACGACTTGACCGATTCGCCGTTCAAGTGAACGGTGCAGGCACCACACGAAGAGGTGTCGCAGCCGATATTGGTGCCAGTTAGACCCACGTCTTCTCGCAAGTAGTGCACGAGCAAACGTCGAGCTTCGACGTCGTGTGATGTTGGTTCGCCATTAACGGTGACAGATATATCCACGCGTCCCCCAAGGATGCCGGTTCGGAACACGAACATAATGACCTAAGTCGACTAGTCGTGCCGCATTGGAAGTCGTATCGTAACCGTATGAACGAACGACGCCGACTTGCAACCTTGTTGCTTGGCGCCGCCGGAGTCGTAATTGGTCACGCCATCACCTATTCGGTTCTCGGCGTAGCCCTCGGCAGGACACACAACTATCTGGGTAGCGTCGCCCAGATTCTGCTCCCGGCCGGCCTTGGAGCCGCAGCGCTGCTGACTCTCAGAGTGGCACGCAAGGTCAACCTCAGCCGGCGCGAACTCAAGTTCAGCCATTTGGCGGCGATTCAGGTCGGGTTGTTCCTAAGCCAGGAACTTACCGAAGCCGCAATGTCTTCTGGTGGCATCGGCCACCTCATGCCCTCGGTGATCATGGTTGGCATCGCCAGCCAACTTCTCGTCGCTGTCGCGCTGTATTGGGCGATCGACGGCGCCGCTCGTGCTGTCGCACACCTGGCCGGGGCTGCGGCGCTGTTTCGGCCCGATGTCTTTTCGGGCCAACTCCACTGGTCCGTGGAAACCATCGCTGGGCGTCTTGTGCACGGCGACGTCAAGTCAAGAGGGCCTCCTTCACTGTTCGGAATCTGACCCCTGGCCACAGGCCCGCTCCCGAACAATCACCAACTCGAAGGAAACTCATGAAACCTGTAACTACGCGCCGTTCGACGCGTCTGCGCGCGATCTTTGTCGTTCTAATCACCTCGGTCACCATGCTCGCCGCAGCCTGCGGCGACTCATCCGACACCGAACCAGCCGACGCGGCAACCGCAACCATCTCTCCTCCCACCACAATCCCGATCGAACCCCCAGTAGACGGGGGGACAGCCGACGCGGCAACCGCAACCACAACTCCTCCCACCACAATCCCGATCGAACCCCCAGTAGACGGGGGGACAGCCGACACAACCACAACCACAACCGACACAACCGACACAACCGAAGCTGAGGCCGATCTGGTAGTCGAAATCACCATCATCGGCGACATCGTCAGCGGAGTGGGCCAAAGGGTCGAAGTCGAACTCGGATCGATCGTCGAAGTCACCATTACTGCCGATGTCGACGAGCAGGTCCACCTCCACGGATACGACGAATTCCTAACTCTCATCGCCGGCGAGCCAGCGGTAATGGTTTTCGAGGCCAGAATCCCTGGAGTGTTCGAAGCCGAACTCGAGGGTCGCGGCCAGCGCATTACCGAATTTGAGGTGTCTTGATGTCGGAGCTACTAGCCCACGGGATCGGGGCCAGAGGCGACCTTCCTGTCGATCCGGGCTTTTTGGCCTGGGGCGCAGGGCTGGTCCTAATCGTTTCGTTTGCCGCTCTAGGAGCGCTTTGGACCGAACCGCGGCTGCGCGCGGCTAGCGAGCGGACTCGTTCGATCGGTTCGGTGCCAACCCGAGTGGTCGACCTGGCGTTGCTCGCAGGGAGATTACTTGCGGTTGCCGCATACGTCCTCACAATCGCGGCCGCATTTGCCGGCTCACGATTCGCAGTTCTTAACCCTGCCCCATGGGTCGTGTTCGTGGCCGTATGGACCGCGATGCCCATGTTGTCGTTCGTATTCGGCGACGTCTGGCGCCATGTCAGCCCCTTGCGGATGCTTGGCCGCGCCGCCGACCTCGCGGGTCGCCGGCTTGGGATTCATAGACCCGAAGTCGAGATCGACGCCAGACCGGCTGCGATCGCGCTGTTCGCATTTCTATGGTTCGAGTTGGCGTACCACGACGCTTCTTCGCCACGGGTATTGGCTTGGCTAATCGTCGTGTACAGCGTCTGGGCTGTGGTGCCTGCGATGTGGTTTGGTGTGGCGTGGACAGACTCGGCCGACGGGCTTGGCTGGTGGTTCTCGAAGGTGGCTTCGATGGCTCCATGGCGTCGCAACGACACCATAGGAGCCAGGCTGCCAATCACAGGACTAAGCACTGTCGTCATGGCCCGCGGCGCAGTTACCAGTGTGTTGATCGTATTGGGTGGCGCAACCTTCGACGGGTTTGGCCGAAGCAGTTGGTGGCAAGACGTTGTTGGTTCCAGCTTCGGGTGGACACTCACGCTTTACAGCACCGTGGGCCTCATCTGGGTTATCGCGATAGTGGGGCTGGTGTACATGTTTGCTTCCCGTTTTGCCGACAGGGTCGAGTACATCGACGCGACTACGGCGTTTGCCCCGTCTCTGATACCGATCGCGTTTGGGTACGGCATAGCCCATACCTTCTCGTTGCTGGTCTTTGAGGGCCAGACTCTGATCATCCGTATCTCAGATCCGTTTGGCAACGGTGCCGATTGGTTTGGCACGAACACCTGGGTCGAGAACTACACGGCAGTCTCAACGTCGCTCATTGCATGGGTGCAGGTCGGAGCGATCATCATCGGTCACCTGGTCGGCGTGATAGTGGCTCACGACACGGCGCTCGAACGCTACAAAACCAGCGATTCTGCCCTCCGCAGTCAATACGCGATGATTCTGGCGATGATCGCCTACACGGTCGCTGGCCTGCTTCTGCTGGTCAATGCCTAACGAGAGCCGGCGAACAAAGCCGAGCCGGTAGGAGAGGCCGTGCCCCCGAGCGGCCCGATCGCCCGAGGCTATCTGTTAACCGTCAGGACATCGTTCCGGTTGGTGGGAGGTGGTTGGGCCGCAGAGACATCGTTCCGCCAACAACTAACCACGACCACCCCGGATACACAAACCCTTCGAGTGTCGTTGTGGGTGTTGCCAGGCCGTGAGACCAGGAACACGCCGGTCGACAAGGTTCTGTTAGTCGTTCCGTCCAACAGAGTGTCCGGGATCATGTGGTCGCACTCCGCGAACGGTCAGGTGAAGCGCTGACCAGGTACTGGTACATGCAAGGCTATTGAGCCCCAGCTCAGTCATCTGGTGAACTGGTGCCGCCAACGTACGCGTTCAACAGATCGAGTTCCGACAGCACCCAGGTCGAGACGTACGGCACCGATCGCTCAAGGTAGGGAAAGTCGATCAACTCTGGCAGATTCTTAGGGTGGAACTCGACGCGCGCGTTGCTCCGCAACACCAACTTCTGAGTCAAGTACGCGACACCCCGCGACCAAACGACAGGCCAAACAATAAGCAACGCGGCGCTCGGGGGATCCGTTACATCCGTCGCGAAGTACCCGTTCTCCCGCTGGCGGATCAGGGCAAGATTCTCCGCCCAGCTACGCTGATAGTCGTCGATCTGCCAGTAGTCGGTAGGCGAAAGAAAGCTCTCTCGTAGATCGCCAACACTAAGCACACCCTCAACACAGCATCGCGATGACCCAAAGACGCGATCCTCGTGCAAGGTCTTAAACCGCACAGAGAGGGTTGCCCTCAGGGGGAGGTCGCTCACTTGGTGGTGCAAGTGTTTAGGAACGCGGTAGGACACTCTGGTGTGCTCAGCATGGCTGCGCGCTCGTCTGTGGTCACAAATCGGTTGTTGGTCAGCCTGGTCCGGGGAGGAGTTCGAAGGCGTCGGTGTGTGCTGGGCGGACGATCCGGAAATCTCGTTCATCGAGCGTGGCGATCGTGGTTTGGTTCAAGCGCTCCGCGATGGCGATGATCGACGCGTCAGCGGCGTCGAGACCGATGTCTTTGTAGGTGTGAACAAGTTCTGCGATGCGGTCCCAATCGTCGAGGGTGAGGGTCTCGACACCGAGCTCTCCGCTGACGATAGACCGGTAGATGACCGTCTCGGCGACGATGCCGAGCTGGCTGCGGATTAGCCAACCGGCCTCGGTCACAACCAACGGTGTTGTGACCAGAGGCCCTTGGTGGGCTTCGAGCACAGCCCGCACAGCATCGTGGTCGGGGTCCCGATCGTTCGCTATCGCGACG
>JAADHX010000150.1 GCA_013151655.1 Actinomycetota bacterium | reverse complement strand
CTTCGGCAGGGAACCTGGGCGGATGGCAGGTTGCACGCTGCCTGTTCTTTCTAAACGTGCTCACCGCATCGGTGGCCACCGAGGGCGGAACCACCGGCAACGGCTGGAACAAGTTCAAACCGGCCCCGCCTCTTGGTCACCCGACACTCGAACGCTGGAACGAACTCAACTGGCCCAAGGAGTACCCACTCAGCTATCACGAGATGTCGATCCTTCTGCCTCACTTCCTCAACGAAGGCCGCGGCAAGCTCGACACCTACTTCACCCGCGTATACAACCCGGTGTGGACCAACCCCGACGGGTTCTCGTGGCTCGAAGCACTCAAGGACCCCGAAAAGGTCGGCTGTCACGTTGCTCTCACCCCGACCTGGAGCGAAACGGCGCTGTTTGCCGATTACGTGCTGCCGATGGGTGTTGCTTCTGAGCGGCACGACATAGCCAGCTTTGAGACGCATGCCGGCCGTTGGATCGGCTTCCGCCAGCCAGTAATGCGGCGCTACGCCGAGTTGCAAGGCGAAGAAGTCAACGCCAGCAGTCGAACTTATGAGTTCAACAAGGGAGAGGTCTGGGAAGAGAACGAGTTCTGGATCGATCTATCGTGGCGTATCGATCCCGACGGTTCGATGGGCATTCGGGAGTTCTTCGAATCCAAGACCGACCCAGGCACACCGATGGGTGTCGACGAATACTACGGCACCATGTTCGCCGAATCGGTACCAGGACTTGCTGACGACGCAGCCGCTGTGGGCAAGTCGCCGCTCGAGTTCATGCGCGACCGAGGCGCCTATGAGATCGCGGGTGACACCTATCAGCCCTATGAGAACAACGTCGACGCAAGCGCTGTTGATGGATGTGTCAAAGGCGAAGATGGTGTGTTTCGTAAGCCAGGAACAGCAGGTTTGTTCGACGGGTCCGACGAGGCGTTCCGGTCAACAAAGCTCGCACCCCTTGGGGAGGGATCGCCCGCGGTCGAGGTCGGTGGCGAACTAAAGGAAGGGTTCCCAACGCCTTCGAAGAAACTCGAGTTGTACTCCAACACGTTGGCCGACTGGGGTTGGCCCGAATATGCCACGCCCAAGTGGATACCGAGTCACGTTCACCACCAGGACCTCGACATGGATGCTGGCGAGCGCATCTTGTTGCCCACGTTCCGGATACCGACCCTGATTCACACTCGTTCGGCCAACTCGAAGTGGCTCAACGAGATCAGCCACCGTCATCCGCTGTGGATCCATCCAACCGATGCCGAGAAGCTCAACATCGAGGAGAGTGGTCTGGTTCGTATCACCACCCGCATCGGTCACTTTGTAATCCAGGCGTGGCGCACCGAAGGCATCAGGCCTGGGGTTGTTGCCGCGTCGCATCACATGGGTCGTTGGCGTCTTGAGGATGGACAGGCTCGCAACTGGGGGTCGGGTCTAGTTTCGCTCGATCAGGATGGCTCTGAGTGGAAACTACGCCGCCACGAGGGCGTCGAGGCCTACGATTCCGACGACCCCGACACTTCGCGCATCTGGTGGACCGATACCGGCGTGCATCAGAACCTGACGTTCGCGGTGCAGCCAGATCCGATTTCAGGCATGCAGTGTTGGCATCAGCGTGTAACCGTTGCGCCAGCCGAAGCGGGCGACCAGTACGGAGATGTCGTGGTCGATACGGCCAAGTCCAAAGAGGCATACCACGACTGGCTCAGCAAAACTCGCCCAGGTCCCGGCCCCCAGAACCTGCGCCGCCCATTGTGGTACGCCCGCCCCATGAAGCCCCACGTCAGCGCTTACCGTTTTCCCGACGAGAACGAATAGCCAGACCTTCACTGGCATCGGGAAAGGTCGTTGGGCGAACCAACGCCGGTGACAGCAGCGGCCTGATACCTCACCGTCAGCGGGAAACGGTCGCCGGCGTACGTTTCCCGCTGACAGACACCCCAGGGTTGTAACTTGTCAAGAGGCGATCTGGGATTGTTGGTTTTGTGGTGGTTGGCGGTGGGCCCAGGCGGTGTGTTCGTTGTAGTGGGTTCGGGTGCGTAGGCAGCCGTGGAGGTATGCGACGAGGCGGTTGGCGAGGGCTCGGAGTGCTTGGTGGTGGAGGTCTCCTTTGGCTCGGCGTTGGTCGTAGAAGTCGCGGCAGCCGGGGCTGGCTTGTAGTGAGCAGAACGCCCATTGGTCGCAGGCGTCGTAGAGGCGCCGGTTGCGGACGTAGCGGGCTAACACTGCCCGTTTGGTTCCCGAGGCGATGGTGAGTGGCGATGTGCCGGCGTAGTTTCTGCGAGACTTGGCCGAGTTGTAGCGTTCGGGGTCATCTCCGAACTCTGCGAGCACCCGGGCGCCGAGCACATCACCGAGTCCTGGTAGGGAGAGGTAGATGTCGGCGTCGGGGTGTTGCTCAAAATGGTTGGCGAGTTCGGTCTCGAGGCCAGCGATTTGGGTGTTGAGACCGACGATCACATTGACCAGTGCCCGGGTGGTCGCAGCGAAAGCGGCTGCGACCGCTGGCGGCGCGGCGAGCTGAGGGGCCCGTAACGCGGTTCCGATGTCAGCGGCTCGGGTGTCAAGGTTGCGTTGGCGTCCTCCTCGCTTGAGCGCTGAGCGGATCTGGGTGATCGACAGGCGGGCGGCCTGATCAGGGCTCGGGGCCTTGGCCAACACTGCGACAGCGTCGCGATGGGCCAGGTCCTCAAAGGCCACGAGGGCGGCAGGGAAGAACTCTCGGAGGTCGTTACGTAACCGGTTGGTGTGACGGGTCCGGTCCCAGATCAGGTTCTGATGGGCCCGAGCCAGAACCTTCACCCCAGTGACATCGTCGCTGTCACCGGCGATAGGGCGATGATTGTGGCGGTCGGTACGGACCAGATCAGCCAACACCTTCGCGTCGCCGGGATCGGACTTGGCGCCGGCCACGTTGTGGCGGTCCCGATAACGCGACACCGACAGCGGATTGATCGCATACACCTGATAGCCCGATGCGAGCAACGCCTGGACCCACAGGCCCCTTTCGGTTTCGATCCCGATCACCACCTCGCCAGGATCCGAAGCGTGCTCAGCGAGCATCGCGTGCAGCGCTGCGATCCCGTCAAGGCCCTCGGGCAATCGTCGAGCGGCTAGCCGTACACCGGCATTGTTCATCAGATGGACATCGTGATGGGCCTCAGCCCAATCATCGCCCACAAACACTGTCATCATGTTCTCCCATACATCGAGGATCGGATCGTTTCGTTGAGCTAGCGGGCTTCCCAGCGGCGACCTAATGGATCAGTGCTCGATGGCACGACACCCCATGAGCGCTTAACAGGCAACCCGAACCAGCCAACCAGGGCACGATCTGTCACTAGGAATCCCGAAGGCTCCAAGAGTAGGAAGTGCTCACCGGCCAGCAGCTCGGCACCAGCCTCCCCGATCGCTCAGATCAACTGGTCGATCCCCATTAGGAGTGGTTTTGTCGTTCGTTTCTTCGGGGTTTTGCTCGAACGAAGTGAGAGCTAAAACCCGGTTAGCAACCGGAGGTTGCGGCGCGGTTAGCGACCGTTAGGTCGCGGCGCCGATCCACTCGAAGTGCATGCCGTCGGGGCGGGTCCAGGTGCCGCCCCAGGCGAAACCGTTCGCTCTGAAGATTTCGACAACGCGATGGTCGAGAGTTGGTGGGGTGCCCCAACGGTTGGTGGATGGGTTGATATCGACGGCTAGGCCCCAAGCGTGCCTCGACACGGCACCACCTGATGTTCCGCGGATGCGGCGTGGGCCCCAGCATCCGCCGTATCGCCGTGTGTCTCCCACATCGATCACTCCCGCAAGCCCGGCCGCCTCGACCTCGGCGAGGGCGGCGGTGAGATCGTCGAAGACGGCGCGGTTACACCAGATCTCGCCGATGATGGGGAAGGTCTGTTTGGCGATGTTCTGCCCTACCCAGGCTGGTTCCATATCGATATTGTCACCTGCCGCGAACCGGTATTCGAACTCGCCGAGAATTGTCTTCAGGCGCAGGGTTGACAGCACGTTGTCGACGCTCGGCTCGTCCCAGCTTCTGGCCCACCTGACCCACGTTCGGGGGGAAGCAATCTCGGCCAATCTTGCTTCTAAGGCGACATAGTCGTCGACCCCGGCGATCCACAACGACGAGGGTCGGGAGAAACCGAACGTCGAGGCATCGGCTATTGAGAACAGGATTTCGGTCGATGCAACGCGGCCAT
>JAADHX010000286.1 GCA_013151655.1 Actinomycetota bacterium | reverse complement strand
CGTAGTCGCTAGTAACTTCGATGGCCTATGACGAGTTCTACGGCAACCACGCCGGGCTTGGTTTGTGCCCATCACCATTTGTATTCGGCCTTAGCTCGAGGCATGCCGCCTCCTCCGAAGACGGCTACAAACTTCCACGAGATTCTCGAACAGATCTGGTGGCGGCTCGACACTGCGCTCGATCTCGAAATGATCCGCTGGTCGGCCATGCTTGGCGCCGTTGAGGCCCTCGAAAACGGTACGACCGGCATTGTTGATCATCACGAATCGCCAAACGCCATCGAGGGCAGCCTCGACGTGATCGCCGAAGCGTGTGCCGAGGTGGGCGTGCGTATCAACACCACTTATGGCATTACCGACCGCCACGGGCCTGAAGGGGCCAAGCGCGGTCTGGCCGAAAACGAACGGTTCATCAAGGCTGGTGGTAACGGGTTTGTCGGCGTCCATGCGTCGTTCACGTGTAGCGATGAATCGCTCGAGGCAGCCGCTGGTCTGGCCAATGATCTCGGCGTCGGGGTCCACATTCATGTCGCCGAGGGCATCGACGACATCGATGCGCCGAAGAGATTGGCCGGTCTGACCAACGACAAGTGGTTGCTGATTCATGGTGTGCATCTCCCTGACAACCATGAGCTTTCGGGAACGATCGTGCACAACCCACGATCGAACCTCAACAACGCCGTTGGTTACGCCAATCCGGCCCGATTCTCGAACCCGGTCGGCCTCGGCACTGATGGCATTGGCTCCAACATGATCGAGGCCTTCCGTTTGGCCTACGTGATGCAACGCTCGGTCGACGTTACCGCCAGCCCAGACGATGCCTGGTCGTGGCTCGAAGCCGGATGGAGCATCATGCCTGAAGCTCGCCACGACACCGTGACCTGGAACTACGACCCGATGGATCCATGGCACCTCGCCTTCACCGCTGGCGTCATGCCAAGTGAAATCGTGGTCGACGACGAAGTCGTGTTTACCAACGGCAAGACCACACGTGTCGACGCCGACGAGGTACGAGCCAAGGCCAGAGAACAAGCGGCGCGGCTTCACGCACTTCTGTAGGACATTCTGACCAACACAACCGCGGATTGAGAGGCCCGACGAAGGCTATGCGGCGTAGTTACGAAGCACCGACAAAGCAGTTTGGGCGAACGGCCCAACAACCGTGAGGCCCGAGTCGTCTGGCTCTAGGCGTTGGGCGCCTACGCGGCAGAACGCACCGGCCGGCCCGACGATTCGAGATGGCGCGTCGGCGGGCCCGAACGTCCAATTGTCGCCATGAGGTCCGGTCAGTATGGCGGCTACCGGTTCGGTTTGGATGTCTTGAAGCGAGCAGGCATATGGGATCGTGGCATGGCCGAGCCAGGCAATGTGTCGAAGCCGATCGGTGTCGTCAAACTCGACTCCCAAAGGCCCGGCGATGTCGAGGCCATGCGCCCAGTGCTCGGCAATGCGGGTCGTGGCAAGAGTCGCTGGCCGCAGAGGAGCCGCCGCCCAGCTGAACCTCTGGTCAGGGTCGGCCGTCGACAAAGCACGTATCGATGCGACGGTCGCGGTGCGCCAGCGAGTGAGTACCGCGGTCGGCTCGGCTCGATTCTGTTCGACGATGGTCGCCATCGCTTCGTCCAGCCTGCCGTCCCAATCGGTCCAGGTCGGCGAGGCCGCCTCGATCGTTGTGGCCACGCCTTCCTCTGACACCGACAGGTGAACAACGACATCGCAGATTGACCAACCGGGTGCGCCAGACGGCGACGCCCAGTTGGCAGCAGACAACGATGAGAGGATTTCATCGAGGCGTTGATACTCGGCTCGCAGATCGTCGAGGATCTCGTTCAGGGAAGTCATGTGTCTGGCCAGATGTCGGCGAAGATCTCGATGATGTTGTGCTCCGGATCGGTGAAGAAGAAGGCGCGATGACCAAATGGCTGGAGGTCAGCGACCGGCTCAAGTAGTTCGATGCCTTTGTCGGCGAGTTGAGCCGCGGCTGCGTCGACATCGGCCGGCGGAACTCGGAAAGCGAACTGAAGCGATGCCGTGGCGGCGTCAGGTGAAGCGCCGTCGTACGGACGGCTTCGTAGCCGGAGTGCTATGAGCGAGGACCCGACCTTCATCTCAATCCATCGCCCCGGGATCTCGCGATGCACTTCGAAACCCATCACCTCGGTGTAGAAGACGCGCATCGAGTCAATGTCGTCGCAGAGCAGAATCGTGTAGTCGAGATTCCGGATCGTTTGGAGGCCAACGATGTCGTTCAAGTCTGATCCTCCTTCGGACCGCGGTCGCTTCTAGACATGCGACCCTAGCTTCGAAGCCAGCAGTTATTGTCGGGCGATGAGGCTGATCCTGGTGCGACATTGTCAATCGGCAGTCGACGCTTCTTCATCAGCTCACACTTGGCCTCTAACCGACCAAGGCCACGTTGAAGCCGACCGGCTCGCGTTCTCGGTCGACCTGGAGCCAGTAGAGGCTTTGGCTTTGAACCCAAGATGACGCAGACGTTTGGACCCGTTGCGCAGGCCGGCGGATTATCGACCGTGGTCGATGATCGATTCCGTGAGACCGACGGCCTCGGATGGATGCTTCAAGCCGAGTTTGATGCGACGGTGCAGCGGTTATTCGAGTGCATGAACGAGGCGCCTGCTTCGGGCTGGGAAACTGCGAGAGCAGCGGGTGAACGCATGGTGGCCGGGGTCCAGGACTTGCTATCAGGATCTTGCGGCGGTGACGTCGCTGTCTGCTCCGGTGGACGCGCTCTTACGTCGTTGCTCGTCACCATGGGGCTGGTTGCCGAGGGTGAGGCTTTTGAGTACTGGCGGTCGATTCTCATGCCCGACCTAGCTCGGATCGATGTTGAGATCGGCGAGCAATCCAACACATTCACGGTCGAGTCCCATTTCGGCGGCTCTAATCTTCAGGGTGTGGACACTCGATGACCGCAGATCTTCGCTCGAAGCCAACTCAGGTCGTGGGCGCGAATCTGATCGTTAACGAGCGAGCCATCCTGTTCGTGCGGGAATCGAAACTCGCAGCACTTGGGCGATGGTCCCTTCCTGGAGGTCGACTCGAGGCCGGCGAAAGCTTGCGTGCGGGCGCGGCCCGCGAGGCGTTCGAAGAGACCGGTTTGATCGTCGACGTCGGATCCCTGTTGGGCATCTACCACTGCCCCCAGACGCTCGAAGGTGACTCGGCCATGACCTTCGTATTCCGGTCGACCGTTGCCGGTGGAAAGTTGCGGACGTCGCCTGAGCATCCAGAAGCTGTCTTCTTCGACCGACATGATGTCGAAGCGATGCTCGACGGTAACCGAGTACGAGGAAGCCATGTCCGACTTGCGATTGCGGCTCTAGACCTTGGATCTGAGCTTCCTGCCGACGTGGTTACACACGTGGGTCCGTCGCGACCTCCGCGCGCTGTTTGATCGTTGTGACCTACGGTGGCGCCATGGCGAACGTTTCAAAGTTCCGTATGGGCAAGCTTGATCATGTCCATGTTCACGTCCCCGACAGAGCGGCGGCGTTACGGTGGTACTCCGAGGAACTGGGGTTCTAACCGGTCGAGAAGTTCGACTTCTGGGCAACCGGCTTTGAGGGCGGTCCACTTCAGATCTCGGCCGACGGCGGCACCGCGATGTTGGCGCTGTTTGAAGCGACCGAAACCCATCCAATGATTCCGCAGCAGACGGGCATCGCTTTCAACTTTGCTGACCCCTGGGGTAACCAGTACGAGCTCAACTGTTATGAATACGACCGAATCAAGGCCGATCTAGTGGAGGCCGACGGCCTGGACCCGACTCGCTACTGGCCCCCGGGCCTGCGACCGCAAGAGTGATTCGAATCCTGTTGCCTAGTCATCAATCGCCTGGCCGACCTGGCCAGCCAACATCGAAGTCAAGGTGCAGCGAGATCAATTCCACAGCATCGTCCGGTGCGATCTGACCAATGACTGTGATCACCGGAACCAGAGTTCCGATTGTGATGAGGACGCGATAGTCGGTTCTGCCATGGATCAGCTCGGGTAAGAGCTCGGACTGGGTTGCGAATACCTCGATGATCTCGAGAAGTTCTAGCGTTTGGAAGTCAGTCCGCGATGGCTCACCGAGGATCCCTCTATCGGCCCCTAGTTGGCGGTCGAGGTCATCGAAGAAACCAGACGTCGCACGCACGATGCGTCTTGGTTGACTCACGGATTCGTGTGCTGAGACTCCGCTATGTGTTCCAAGGCGCGTAGGCGCGATTGCTCGACCACGTGTTGTGGCGCATCCTTGAGGTCCCAGACAATGCTGGCCTCGAACAAAACATGCCGTTCGGCGGGCAGCATTTCTTCCAGTTCAGCTGCTGTCCAGACCTTCTGCTCCATGATCATGAGCATACTCAGGATCGACGCATCCGGCGGCCGGCTGCTAACGGGGCGGGCCGGCGACGATGCGGGCTCGTTGCTGATCGAAGCTGAGCTCGGCGATGTCGAGGGGTTCAATGCACCAGGTCATTCCCGCTTCGGCGGCCCGTCCGATTGTGTCGATCGATTCGGCGTCGGGAGATTCGTCGGTACGGATCGAGTAACAGACGTCGAATGGCCGGTCTTGGGTTCCGGCCCGTTCGCGATATTCGTTAGTTGTCGTGACGCACGCTGCTAGATCTTCGACGCTTAGGCCGGCGCTGTCTCGAGCCACGGGCCAGGTTCCGTCGTAGCGGGCAGCCCGTCTGAACGGGCCTTTCGACGGCCAGCGTCCGGCTACCCAGATTGGTACCTGGCCGTTGTAAGGCCTCGGTAAGAACTGGACGCCGTCGGCGTGTACGTGGTCGCCGTGATAGGTGACCACTTCGCCAGACCACAGCAGTTCCAGCAGTTCGAGCGACTCGTCGAGGATGCTGGCTCGCAGCTTGAGGTCGGCACTCTCGCCGAAACGGGTGAACTCATCGTCGGGTGCGCCAAGCCCGACCCCGAAGCGGAGTCGCCCCTTGCAAAGCTGATCGAGGGTTGCGGTCTGTCGTGCGATCACTGATGGCCGTCGTCGTGGCAATGGGGTCACCATTGGCCCGATGATGATGTCGGTCGTTGCCACCGCAATTGCCGTCATCGCGATCCATGGGTCGATCATCGACTTCCATGGTTGGCGGCGGACCATGTGATCCATAACGAAGAACCCATCCCACCCTGCGGCCTCGGCATCTTTGGCTAGCTCGGCCAATACAGCGGCGTCGGCAAACTCGGTTGCGATCGGAGCGTTCAGAGCGAACTTGACCCTGCTTTCTGATGGCTTGTGTGTCATGGAGGTCGCGCCCTTCGAGCCGCGACCTCTCCCGGGAGTGGAGCGGATCGGCTGCTGGTGAAGTTAGCCGCTCCCAGGAAATCGAAATCGATAATCGGAAGATCGCATTGAGGTAAGTGCCTAATCTACGAGCCGAAAGAGGGGCGCTGCCGCCGATGGAACTGATCGACGAAGTTAGAAGCTTGCTCGGCGGTCGTGCCGAAGTCGGCTCAGTCGAGCACGTAGGAAGCGGAGCGTGGTCGGACTGTTTTGCTTTCGTCGAAGATGGCTCGCATCGAGTGATCCGTGTTGGGCGACACGTCGACGATTTCGTGAAGGACCGTTTTGCAGTGAGGTTCAACGCGCCCCAGCTACCTGTGCCAACGGTGCACGACGTCGGCTCAGCCGATTCTGGTTACTTCGCCATATCGGACCGCGTGTTCGGTGATCCTCTCGAAGGGTTGAAGTCGTGGGCAGATGTCGGCGCCTCCCTTGTGTCGATGCTTGAAGAGCTTCGCGTTGCTGACCTCGCCGAGACCACGGGCTGGGGCGCATGGGGCGAGTCTGGCAATGCGCCGAAGGCGAGCTGGACCGAACACTTACTGTCCGTAAACGCAGATGTTTCGGGTCAACGAACGCACGGCTGGAGCCAGAAACTTCGTAGCCAACAGCAAGCTCAGGGCTTGTTCGACCGTTGCTATTCGCTGCTGCGAGAGGTTGCGATCGACGCTGTGCCTCGAAGTGTTATCCACGGCGATCTCATTAACCGAAACGTCCATGCTGAGCATGGAGAGATTGCCGGTGTGTTCGACTGGGGTTGTTCCATCTATGGCGATCATCTTTACGATTTCGGCTGGCTCGACTTTTGGGCCCCTTGGTTTGCCTGCATCGAGCCTGATGTGATCCGAGCTGGACTTGAAGCCCGCTGGGGCCAAGCGGGTCATGTCGTTGCTAACTTCGAAGAGCGGCTTCTCGCTTGCCAGTTGCACATTGGGCTCGATCACCTCGCCTATAACGCCTATCTCGAGGATTGGGCCGCGCAGGATCGTTTGGTCGCTCGCATCACAGACCTCGTTGACGCGGGCTGCGTCAGCTAGCTCGAGCCGGCTCGATGGCGATCTGGAGTTCGGTGACCCTCTCTCGATTCGGGTCGCGTGCCATGTCGATCCATGATGTGGCGGTCCTCGCTGCCGGATATGGCGGCGAGTCCTTCAGGCCCGGTTGCCGTCGGGGTCGGTCGGAATCGTCGATTCCATTCGTGCAGCGGTGCCAACGATCTCTAGACCGACACTCAGGTAACGGTGATCGCACAAGGCTCGAAGCCCCATGGCCCGTCTTATCTGCGAGTGGTGCACCCAACGCTCCAGATACTCGCGAGCGATCGCTTTCCAGAACGGCGACGTGGGTCCTCGGT
>JAADHX010000134.1 GCA_013151655.1 Actinomycetota bacterium | reverse complement strand
GACGGCGGGCGTGTCGCTGACTGCGCAGCAGCCGGAGGTCAACATCGTCCGAACCGCAATTGAGGCGCTTGCGGGCGTGCTTGGCGGAACACAGAGTTTGCATACCAACTCCATGGATGAGGCAATGGCGCTCCCAACCGAGAAGTCGGCACGGATTGCGTTGCGTACTCAACAGGTGATCGCCCATGAGACGAACGTGGCGAGCGTCGCCGACCCGCTTGGAGGGTCGTACTTCGTTGAAGAACTGACCGATGAAATGGAGCGGCAGGCCGAAGAAATTTTCGACCACCTCGATCGGCTGGGCGACGGATCGATTCTCGAAGGTGTGATCACCGCCATCGACGAGAACTGGTTCCAACGCAGGATTGCCGATTCCGCATACGAACTCGAACGAAAGTTCAACACGGGCGAGAGGATCGTGGTCGGAGTCAATGCCTTCAAAGAAGGTAACGACGATGGCGATCTAGCCCTCTTGCGGATCACCAACGAAGACGAGGCCCGCCAACTCAAGCGGCTCGATGCTGTACGCAGCGAGCGCGATGAGGCCGCGGTTGCGGCGGTGTTGTCCAAGCTCGGCTCCCAAGCCAGCGACCCGGACGTGAACCTCATGCCAACGCTGATCGAAGCAGCTGCTTGTTACGCAACGCTCGGCGAGATGATGGGCACGATGGCTGACGTGTTCGGCCGCCATGTGGAAGTTCCGACTATCTGAGCCGAGCCATTACCAATGCGTTTGTGTGCGATTTTTCGGCGTATATGACCGAAAACTCACCTACAAACGGTGTCGAGTCGCTATTCGACGAGTGCGTCCATCTCTGATTCGCTAGTCCTGAACCAATTTGAGGCTGCCTCATTCCACTCGGCTCGGCGTTGACCGAATATTGCCTGCGCCTCAGACCCAACCCAGGGATCCGGGAGTAGCTCACCAGGCAAGCCGGGATCGACGAACGGAAACCTTCGCCAGGTGTCGACCATTTGTACGGTCGCGCTGTGCGCCTCCAACGGTGTCCGCGCGTTTCGTGAACCGAACTCGTTGATGAACGACTGGTATTCGTCGGCGAGGTCCGTCAATCTCCATGCGGATGCAAGTACGTCGGCGTCGAGTGTGAACGAGCCGCGAGTCGCAGTGAACGTGATTGCATCGGTGCCGATGTCCAACGACCGCAGTATTCGATTAGCGGCGTTTTCGCGATCCAGATGCGGCGACACGGCGATCCCTGGTGCGATGAACCCAAACCCTTCGAAGGTCATCTGCGTCCGGAAGCGATGCCGTTTGGACCGCTGCGTCTCGGGAATGGCGCAGATCACAATGAGCCAGCGGTGATCCCATGTCCAGTCTTCGGTGCCGAGGCCGTAGATGCGTGCTGCGCCGGTGGTCAGCAGGTCGTGCCCGTAGTCGGTTAGATGCCAACGAGCTAATCGACCGTGTCGTTCTACCTCGATGGCTCCCTGATCTCGTGACCGAGAGATGGCTTGGCGGGCGTTGCGTTCCGTCACGCCGAGCGCGCCGAGGCCGTTGACCAGCGTCGTGGTCCAAGCCTTGCCGCCGTTGGGTAGAACGAACTCGCCGAGCATTGTCATCAGCAGAGACTTCGCGCCGCCGCGGCGGATGGGCTCAGGTGCTCGTTCCTCGCCCTTGAGGTCGCTTATGGCGCTCACGGTCCATCATTCTACATCAACTTGACGAATCCACAGTCAACTGTAGACTAACCGATCCTATGGCCGAACCCGAGTCGACCCGCGTCGACTTCCAAGTAGACCCAGCGAACTACAGGCACTGGGAGGTCGCAACCGATGACTCGGTCGCCAATCTCCAGATGGTTGTCGACCCGAGCGGAGGTCTCCGGAACTACTACGAGCTCAAGATGAACTCATATGATCTCGCCGTTGACATCGAGTTGTACGACATCGTCCAGCGCTTACGGTTCGAGCATCCGAGCATCAAAGCAGTCGTTCTGACGGGAGGGATCGACAAGATCTTTTGCGCGGGAGCGAACATTCAGATGCTCGCTACATCTACGCATCAACACAAGGTGAACTTCTGTAAGTTCACCAACGAGACCCGTAACTCGATCGAAGATGCCTCCGCTAACTCCGGCCAAACATGGCTCGCCGCGATTAACGGTACGGCAGCCGGCGGTGGCTACGAGTTGGCCCTTGCGTGTGACGAGATTCTTCTGATCGACGACCGCTCATCGGCTGTGTCGCTTCCAGAGATACCGCTTCTGGCTGTCTTACCTGGTACCGGGGGTCTCACGAGGCTTGTTGACAAGCGTCACGTCCGACGCGACCTCGCCGACGCTTTCGCGACTCGAACTGAGGGAGTACGTGGAAAGCAGGCATTGAGCTGGGGGCTGGTCGACGCGATCGCGCCCGGTCGGGACTTCGACGCTCTTGTTAGCCAGCGAGCAGCGCACCACGTTGCTCAGTCAGACCGACCCAACAGCGCCTCTCCAATCGTATTTGAGCCGCTGAATCGTACTTTCGAAGCGGATTCTGTCGAGTACGGCAATGTCAGCGTCACCCTCGACCGCCATCTGGGTACGGCCGAGATAACCGTTAGGGCACCGACGACATCGCAGCCTCTGACGGCAATCGAGTTCGAGACACTTGGTTCCAAGTCATGGCTTATCGAGACTGCTCGCGAACTTGACGATGCCTTCCTCCACCTTCGTTTTAACGAGACCGACATCGGAACGTGGATTATCAGGACACGCGGTGATGCAGCATCGGTGCTTGCGGCCGAGCGTGTGCTGGCGCCTGACAACGACAGCTGGCTTGCTCGTGAATCGCGGCTCTATTGGGCCCGCACACTTACGCGCCTCGACCTGTCGGCTCGTTCGATCATTGCTCTAGTCGACCCCGGTAGCTGCTTCAGCGGAATGCTCGCCGAACTCCTACTTGCGGCTGATCGCTCGTACATGCTTGACGGCACATGGGAAGGCTCTGATGCCCTCGCACCGGAGATCGTTCTTTCCGATGCAAATCTCGGCTGGTTCAAGATGTCAAACGGGCTCAGCCGATTGGAATCTCGATTCTGGGGCCGTGACGCGGCACTCGCGAAGGTCGGAGATCTCGCCGGAACCCCCCTCAAATCCGCCGAAGCGCTCGATGGAGAATTGATCACGTTTGCGATGGACGACATCGACTGGGACGACGAGATTCGTGTGATGCTGGAAGAACGCAACAGCTTCTCGCCAGACGCGCTGACCGGAATGGAAGCCAACTTTCGGTTTGTTGGTCCAGAGACGATGGAAACAAAGATCTTCGCTCGGCTGTCGGCCTGGCAGAACTGGATATTTCAACGACCAAACGCGGTCGGTCCGACCGGAGCGCTCAAGCGTTTCGGCACCGGCTCGCGTCCCGACTACGACCACACAAGGGTGTAAAGAAAATGACACTGGTAGACATCAACGCCAAGATCCCGAACAACGTCGATCTGGCTGGAGACCGCAAGCTTCAGCGAGCACTCGAATCGTGGCAGCCCAAGTTCATCAAGTGGTGGGAGGAACTCGGTCCCGTCGCCCACAAGACCGACCCGGTCTACCTGCGCACGGCCATTTCGGTAGGCAAGGAAGGGTGGGCGAACTTCGACTACGTCTCGATGCCGGACTATCGGTGGGGAGTGTTTCTCTCTGAACCTGAGCCTGACCGGAAGATCGCGTTCGGTGATCACAAAGGTGAGGCTGTGTGGCAGGAAGTCCCGGGTGAATTCCGGGCGGATCTACGTCGGCTGATCGTCGTGCAGGGCGACACCGAACCGGCTTCGGTTGAACAGCAACGTCACCTTTGCCTCACGGCTCCGTCGCTCTATGACATGCGTAATCTGTTCCAGGTAAATGTCGAAGAAGGTCGGCATCTGTGGGCCATGGTTTATCTACTCCACGGTCACTTTGGACGCGACGGACGTGATGAGGCCGACGAAATGCTCGAACGTCACTCTGGCGATCCCGACAATCCGCGCATTCTCGGAGCCTTCAACGAAGAAACACCTGACTGGCTCTCCTTCTACATGTTTACGTACTTCACTGATCGCGACGGCAAGTACCAACTTGCCTCGCTTCGCGAGTCGGCCTTCGATCCGCTCTCGCGCACCTGTGAGTTCATGCTCAAAGAGGAAGCGCACCACATGTTTGTCGGAGCTACCGGAGTCGGGCGCGTCGTTCAGCGAACCATCGAACTGATGCGCGAAC
>JAADHX010000386.1:2005-9863 GCA_013151655.1 Actinomycetota bacterium | reverse complement strand
GATTGTTCCAGAACCCATGGTCGTCACCTGAGTAGTCGGTGCGCCACATGGCCGTGCGGGCCTTCACACTTTCGCGGATCGCGAGTCCGACCAGCGAACCAAATACGAAGCCGCCGACGTGGGCCATCCAGGCGATGCCGCTGTCGGTGTTGAGAAAGAACTGCGACACCAACCACGCCAGAAGTAACCACTTTGCTCTTACCTGGACGAACAACACTAAGAAGAACAGCACGAGGGTTCTGACCCGTGCGTTGGGGAACCACACTAGATAGGCGCCCATCACCGCCGCAACTGCGCCAGAGGCTCCAATGATCGGGACTGTTGAGTTCGGCCCGATGGCCACGTGCGCGAAGGTCGCGATTACGCCACCGGCGAGATAGAACAGCAAGTATCGCGTCCTACCTAAATGGTCCTCGACGTTGTTTCCAAAGATCCACAGAAACCACATGTTGAATCCGAGGTGCAGCCAGCCGCCGTGCAGGAACATCGAGGCCACAATGGCCAACCACGGGTTCTTGTCGGGAAAAACTTCTTCGAGCGTCGAGTGCGCCGGCGTACCGTCTTGTGTGTCTGAATCGGTGATCTCGCGGCGACATGCTTCATCGTCACCATTAACGGTCTCGACGATCTCGTCGACAGTCAGGGGCGAACCGCGCACGATCTCGCACGGGATCGCCGCGTATTCGTAGGAAAACTCGATGCCGTCGGAGGTGTCGGCGCGCGGCTGCACCACCACGAACACTGCGACGTTCACCGCGATCAGCGCCAGCGTCAACCATGCTCGGCGGCTGGTCGGGTTCTCATCGTGCAAAGGGAGCACGAGAGCACACTAGCTGAGCGCCGCTAACCGCGACCCACCCCGGTGGTAGCTTCAACGCCGTGATGAAGGTGCTTTCGCTCTCAAACCTGGGTCCGGCGATGCGCGCCGAGACTACGCAATGAGCCGCCGTCGTTTAGATGCCGAGTTGGTTCGTCGCGGGTTGGTTCCTACCGCTGAGGCGGCAGTGGCCGCGGTCGTTGCTGGCCGCGTCACGGTTTCGGGGGCACCAGCGCTGCGAGGTGCCCGAATGGTGGCTCCAGGCGAAGCTGTGGTGGTCATCGACGAGCCGCCGGAGTTTGTTAGCCGGGGTGGGCGCAAGCTCGAAGCCGCACTCCGCGAGTTCTCAATCGATGTCGTGGGCAGACGTTGTCTCGATGCGGGCGCCTCGACGGGCGGGTTTACCGATTGCCTACTTCAACACGGCGCAACTCACGTTGTAGCCGTCGACGTGGGGTACGGCCAGCTGGCCATGTCGCTGCGCAACGACCCGCGGGTCGAGGTTCGCGACCGCACCAACGTGCGCCACCTAACGGCGAGTGATGTCGATCCGCCTGTCGATCTTGTGGTTGGAGATCTGTCGTTCATATCGTTGCGCAAGGTCATGCCTGCTCTACTAGCGGTCAGCCGAGCCGATGCCACCATGGTTCTGCTGCTCAAGCCTCAATTCGAGGCCAGCCGGAATCAGGTCAAACTTGGGCGCGGGGTCATCCGCGACCCAGAGGTTTGGCGATCAGTCAGTGCCGAGGTCGTTTCTGCGATCACGGCGCCATACAGAGACGTGCCGGTGTGTGTCGCGATGGGTTTCGGTTTGTCTCCAATACGCGGGCCCGAGGGAAACCGCGAATTCCTGGTTCACTTGCAGCGTGGTGTGGATGGCGTTGGTGCCACATCGCTTCGTGCACAAATAGACGCTGCGGTCGATGCCGCGGCAACAGAGGCTGAGTTGGTCGAACGGCAACGAGCTTGAATGGGGTCAACATGTCATTGGTACTAGTCGTCGTGCACCCTGACCGGCCTGAGGCTGCGGCTGCTGCGGCAAGTCTTGTGCAGTGGGCTCACGACCAGGGTCACGAGGTTGCCATGTCCAACGGTGATGCCGAACGGGCATCTGTAGCTGGTGT
Source organism: Actinomycetota bacterium (assembly GCA_013151655.1). Classification (GTDB taxonomy): domain Bacteria; phylum Actinomycetota; class Acidimicrobiia; order Acidimicrobiales; family Poriferisodalaceae; genus JAADHX01. The sequence continues at coordinate 7,922 of JAADHX010000386.1, read as the reverse complement.
TGGCCGTACCGAGATCGAGTTGTCAGCGCTGGCCTCGGCCGCGAAGGTGGCCGTCAGCATTGGCGGCGATGGAACAATGCTCTACGCGAGCGCACTCGTGGCCGCTCACGACGTTCCGGTTCTTGGCATCAACTGTGGACGTCTCGGGTACCTCACCGAGGTCGAAATCGACCAAACAATCGAGGCTTTGAAAAACACACTCAGTGGCTCGTTCGAGGTCGAATCTCGCATGCGGATTTCGCTGACGGTCGAACGTGCCGACGGGTCAACTGAGGGTCCATGGTCTGCGCTCAACGAGGGTGTTCTCGAAAAGCGCCAACAGGGGCACACCGTTCATCTAGCGGTTGCCATGGATGATCATCACTTTCTCACCTATTCGGCCGACGGACTGATCGTGGCCACACCCACTGGGTCGACGGCGTATTCAATGTCGGCTCGTGGCCCGATCGTCGAACCGACCCATCGGGCCCTTCTGTTCACGCCGGTCAGTCCACACACCCTGTTCGACCGGTCGTTGGTTCTTGATCCGACGACCACAATTCGTATTACCGTGGCCTCTGACCGGCCCGCGATCTTGTCGGTCGATGGCCGCGCTAGCGCCGAGCTGACAGAGGGCGACTCAGTGGTGGCCGCGGTGTCGCAGGACTCCACTCGACTCGTCACCTTTGGTGGCCGCAGATTCCACGACGTGCTCGGCTCTAAATTTGGGCTCCTGGCAGAGGGCTAATGGCCGATGTTGGCTGAACTATCCGTACGAGATCTGGGTGTAATCGAAGAGCTGAGGTTGGTTATTGGTCCTGGCATGACCGCGCTCACCGGCGAGACAGGGGCTGGCAAGACCCTCGTTGTTCAGGCCATTCAGCTTCTGACTGGAGGTAGGGCCGATTCGTCGCTGGTGCGGGCCGGTGCAACCGAGGCCGTTGTTGAGGGCCGGTTTGTTGTCGGCGACGAGGAGATAATTGTCTCTCGAATCATTCCCGCCGATGGCCGTAGTCGTGCATACATCGACGGGCGGATGGCCAATGCCGCGGCTCTGGGAGATGCTGGGCGCCGACTAATCGACCTTCACGGACAACACACTCACCAGTCGCTGCTGTCGACCAGCGTGCAGCGACGAGCTCTCGACCAGCATGGCAAGGTCGATCTAACCCCCTTGCTCGAAGCGCGGCACACCCTCGACGAAGTTGTTCGCCGTCTCGATGGCCTCGGCGGTGACGCCAGAGCCCGAGCCCATGAACTCGACTTGCTTCGTTATCAGGTGGCCGAGATAGCGACCGCGGCCGTTGCCTCTGAAACCGAAGACGCAGACCTCGAATCTCAGCAGGGTATTTTGTCGAACGCCCAGGCCCTTATCGAGGCTGCCACCAACGCGAGGCTAGCCCTGACAGCCGATGGTGGGGCCCTCGATGCGGTCGGATCCGCGCTCGCGGCCCTCACCGGTCTATCTGGCAACCATGCTGCGTTCCAACCGCTGATCGAGCGGCTTAGGTCGGCGCAGGCAGACCTCGAAGACATCGGGGCAGCTGTTCGCGACGTTGGCGACTCGATCGACAACGACCCGGCCCAACTGGAGACGTTGCGCCAGCGCCATCAGATGCTTCGAGAGTTAATCCGAAAGTACGGCGACACACTGGGCGATGTGATTACCTTCGGGTCTGAGGCCGGGCAGCGCGTTGATCAACTTGAGCGTCACGACGAGCTAGCCGCCGAGCTCGAAAGACACGGCCAGACGTAAGGTTGCCCATGCCGCCAAGCATGTCGCTGAGGGCCGACGCCGCGCAGCTGTTCCTTTGGCCAAGGCGGTCAGCAGCCTTCTTCCAGAATTGGCCATGCCCCGAGCTCACCTTCACGTCGAGGTTCGGGGCGACGATCCGGCCGACGACGTCGAGTTCATGTTCGCCGCCAACAGCGGCTCGGGGCCCAATTCGTTGTCGAAGGTGGCCTCGGGCGGCGAGCTAGCCCGAGTGATGCTTGCGCTTCGGCGGGTGTTATCCGCGGGCCCAGAAACCCTTGTATTCGACGAAGTCGATGCCGGAATCGGCGGCGAGGCAGCTGTTGCCGTCGGAGAGTCGCTGGCCCGTCTAGGCAAAGATCATCAGGTTGTTGTGGTCACACACCTTCCGCAGGTGGCTGCCTTTGCCGACGAACAACTTGTGGTCACCAAAACCGACGACGGTAGCGGCGCCCAGAGCGCGATCGCCCCAGTAACTGGCGACGCGCGCGTGGTAGAGCTGGCCCGAATGCTGGCTGGTCACCCAGACTCAGCTGCGGGGCGTGAGCACGCTGGCGAACTACTCGAGGTTGGCCAACAGGTTCGCTCCCAGCGAGACCAGACATGAGGTTCGGCCGACGAAACGTCGACGGTAAGCCGCCGAACCGCAGCTCTGGCCATGGCCGCGGCAATCGCCGGACCAAGGACCTCGTTCCGGCGCTCTTGGCCGGCGAAATCGCGATGGTCTACCACCAAGATATCGATCGTGTCGCGGCCGAAGGGTTAGTGAGTAGCGGCATCGTTGGCGTTGTGAACGCCAACTCATCGATGACAGGACGGTACCCCAACCTCGGTGCCCTGATAATTGTGACCGCCGGTATTCCACTCCTCGATGAGGTTGGGGTGGAGACCCTTTCGGCCATAAAGGACGGCGCCGAGGTGAGCATCGATGGCGATTCGCTCTACGTCGATGGAGAACTCCACGGTCGAGGCGTAAGACTCGACAGGGAAGCACTCGAGGCTCGCTACGAACAAGCCAAGGAGACAGTCAACGATCAGTTGGCAGGTTTCGCGGCTAACACCCTTGAGTACATTGCTTCGGAACCTCATCTAATAACCGAACGGCCCGACTTTCCCGAGCTCGACACCGATATGTTCCAGCGCCAGGCACTCGTGGTAGTCCGAGGCATTGACTACCGCGAAGATCTTGAGGCGCTGCGACGAATTGGTTACATCAGCGATCTGAGGCCGATTCTTGTAGGCGTCGACGGAGGGGCCGATGCCCTGATCGAAAACGGGTACACGCCAGACATCATCCTTGGCGATTTCGACTCAGTATCCAAGGGTGCGCTGTCGTTGGGCGCCGAACTTATCGTGCAGGGATATCCCGGTGGCGATGCACCTGGGGCCCAGCGTCTGGACAGACTTGAGGTCGACTACAAAACTATCGAGGCTCACGGTACCTCCGAGGACTTGGCTCTAAGCCTGGCCTTCGAGAACGGTGTCGAGCTCATCGTGCTTGTTGGCTCCCATACATCGATGGTCGACTTCCTAGATAAAGGCCGCGAAGGGATGGCTTCAACATTTCTCACTCGGATGAAGGTGGCGCCCATCTTGGTCGACGCCAAAGGGGTGTCGCGGCTGTACCGGACAACAGTGCGCAAACGCGACCTCACTTTGCTCGTACTCTCGGCGTTGTTCACCATCGTTGTAATAGCGCTTGTGACCGAGCCAATTCGACTTGTCCTTCGCACGCTGTGGCTGAACGCAACATGACCCGGAGCTAGCCCGCATGATCAACCTGCGCTATCACATTGTGTCTATCGTGGCTGTGTTCCTCGCGCTTGGCATAGGCGTGGCTCTTGGGTCGTCGTTCATCGATGGTGTCGTCCTAGACAGACTTCGCACCAGTGTCGACACTCTTCAAGAGGACCGCGACCAGCTTCGTGAGACCGTCTCACGTCTCGAAATTGACCTAGAGGACCAACGGGCGGAAGCTCAAGGCGACTTGGCCACGATCTTGCCGGTGAATGCCATCGGCCGACTTGAAGGCGTTCCGGTGATGATTATCGCGAGCGATGGGGTGAGCGACGAAGCTTGGACCTCGGTCCGCGACACCTTGGTTGCCACCGATGCCGAGTACGAAGGGACGTTGTGGCTCAGCAATCGTCTCGATCTATCGGTCGAGGAGAACCGTGAAAACATGGCCGAGACGTTCAACCTTGTGAACTCGAACGAGAGTCTTGTTCGCCCGGCCCTTGCTCTGCGACTCGACGATGCGTTCTTCCCAGCGTCGCCAGGCGCGGCGGCGTCGGTGCTCGGCAGTGTGGCCAGCGAAATCGCCGACGAACTTCTCGAAGGCGAAGGCGATATCGACGAGCCAGTTGTTGCACCGACACGTCTGGCTAGTGTCCTGGTTACCCTGCGCGACGGCGGGTATCTCCGCCACGACACTGAGTTTGCACGAACCGGTGCCTTGGACGAACTTCCCGCGTTCGGCACCCTATTCATCTTGTTAAGTGGTCAGGACTCCGAACTCAGCCACGACGAGTTCTTGTATCCGCTGCTGCGCTCCGGAATCACGCAGTCGAGCGGCAATCTGTTTATTGCCATCGAGCCGGCCACGCCCGGGATCAGCGAGGACGACAACGCAGTGGCCTTCGTTGGCCCCATTAGACGAGACGCCGAGTTGGCTGACGCAGTTTCTACCATTGACTCGGTCGACTCTATCGAGGGGCTTCTGTCGCTCGTGGCCATAGCCGACCGCGGCGAGCCCACCCATGTCGGCTTGGACCCCACGGCCGCATCGCGGCTGCCGAACCCGTGAACACCGGCGCGATGGCGACGGGGCCCGCCCTGTCGCATCCGCATCCGCAGCTGGAGCTGCAGTCATGATCACCGTTGCCGCGGTCGTACCTGCCTACGACCGCGCCGACACTGTCGGCGCGACGGTTAGAGCGTTACGCGAGATAGTTGGCATTCACGAAGTGTTGGTCGTCGACGACGGATCAAGCGACGACACTGCGAGCGTCGCGTCGGCTGCTGGAGCGACGGTACACAGGCTCGAGACCAACGTTGGCAAGGCCGGTGCGATCAATGCGGGAATCGACGCCACGGTGGCCGACGTGCTGCTGTTCATCGATGCCGACACCGGTGCCACGGCGGCGGAAGCCAAGCACCTGATTGGTCCCGTCCTTGGCGACGAGGCCGATATGGCCATCGCGGTGCTGCCAAGCGCCGACGGTAAGGGCGGCTTCGGGATTATCAGAGACGTTGCCGCGTCGATCCTTCTTGTGGGTACCGGCAGCGAGTTTGCCGCTCCGCTTTCTGGCCAGAGAGCTATCCGGCGAACTGCGCTTGACGATCTCGGACCGGTCGATCGATTCGGCTTGGAGGTCGCGTTAACCCTCGATCTGGTGCGGGCCGGGCATCGCGTGGTCGAGGTCGAGGCCGGGTTCGATCACCTACACACCGGGAAAACGATCGCCGGGTTCGCCCACCGAGGTCGGCAAGGTAAGGACCTGGTGCGAACGGCTGCGAAGCGGCTGGGTTGGCGCGCAACGGTTGGTGCGGTGCTGTCGGCTCTAGGCTCGCGCCTAGGTCGGAAACCATGATTGTTCTCTGGTCGGGACTTGGCGGCTTGGCGGCCGCGGCCGGGTTGTGGCGGCTATTCGGTACGCCGTTGTCGTCTGAGAGGTTCTGTCGCACCAACTTTCGTGGTGACCTGATACCAGCCACTGCAGGGGTGGTGGTGATGATGGTTGGTACCGGCGGATCGCTTGTTTTGCTTATGTTCGCAACCGACTCTGTGCCGGTTGAGGTTTCTTTCGCGGGCTTTCAGGCTGCGTTCGGGTTCGGTGTTTTGGGCCTACTTGACGATCTTGGTGGCCAAGCTGGGGGAGGGGGATTCTCGGGTCATCTGAGCGCCCTTCGCGAACGGCGGGTTACGACCGGGTTGGTCAAGTTGGTCGGAGGCGGTGTGCTTTCGCTTCTGATCGCTGGGCTTGTCACCAATGATGGGATCATCGGTGTTCTTCGCGATGGAGCTCTAATAGCTTTGGCCGCCAATCTGGCCAACCTGTTTGACCGAGCGCCGGGACGCACTACGAAGGTATCTGTTCTTGTTTGTGTTGGGCTCGTGGTGGCAACGACCGCGGCTACGGCTGGTGCTATTGGGGTTCTCGGCGTGGGTGCGGCGCTGGGTCT
>JAADHX010000386.1:0-1987 GCA_013151655.1 Actinomycetota bacterium | reverse complement strand
ACGCGAGAAACTGATGCAGGGCGATACGGGTGTGAATGTAACTGGTGCCATGCTCGGCGTTTCGGCCGTAGCCACGCTCGGTTCTGGGCCGCTGTGGGTGGTTGTAGCCGTTCTGTTGGGGCTCAACTTGGTGAGCGAGCGGGTTTCGTTCTCGAAGGTCATCGATGCCAGCACGCCGTTGCGGGCGATCGACCGCTTCGGCCGCCCCGCTCCATAGGCGAAGCGGCGGGGACGCGGAGCAGTTGGCCAGCGAAGCGGCGGGGACGCGGAGCAGTTGGCCAGCGGAGCGGCAGGGACGCAGTTGTTGAGTGAGCACGGCAATTGGTGTACGTTGCCATCCCGACCCGAATCACATGTGTGTGGTTTCGTTTTAGGTCGAGGAGCGCCTTGTGGCCAAGCATATTTTCGTAACCGGCGGGGTTAGCAGTTCGCTGGGTAAGGGTATTACTGCGTCGTCGTTGGGTCGGCTTCTTAAGTCGCGTGGTTTGCGGATCACGATGCAAAAGTTGGATCCTTACATCAACGTCGATCCGGGCACGATGAATCCGTACGAGCATGGCGAGGTTTTTGTAACCGACGACGGCGGCGAGACCGATCTTGATCTCGGTCACTACGAACGGTTCATCGACGAAAGCCTCACTAGAGACAGCAACGCCACGACCGGTTCGATCTATCAGGCGGTTCTTGCCGCGGAGCGCCGCGGCGACTACCTCGGCAAGACGGTGCAGGTAATCCCCCATGTCACCGACGAAATTAAGAGTCGTATAAGTCGGCTGGCCCGACCCGATGTCGATGTGGTCATTACCGAGGTTGGTGGCACTGTCGGCGACATTGAGATTCTTCCGTTTCTTGAGGCTATTCGCCAGTTCAGGCTCGATGTCGGGCGCGACAATGTGTTTTACGTTCACGTCACCCTTGTCCCGTTTCTTGGCGCGGCTGGCGAACAGAAAACTAAACCAACTCAGCACTCTGTGACTGAGCTTCGTAGCCGTGGCATTCAACCCGATGCGGTCGTCTTGCGGTCGGAGTCGCCGGTTGGCGACGCGCTTCGCACCAAGATTTCGCGGTTGTGCGATGTCGAGTTGGCCGGGGTCGTGAATGCCGCCGATGCGGCGAATCTGTATGAGATCCCCTTGACGCTCCACGAGCAGGGTTTCGACGAGTTTGTGTGCGAACGCCTCGGTCTGGGTGGAATGGATATCGATCTGAGCGAATGGAACGAGCTCGTCAATCGGGTTGAGGCCGCAACGGTGCCCGTTCGCATTGGATTGGTCGGAAAGTATGTTGAGCTGCCCGACGCATATCTTTCGGTTGTGGAGGCCCTTCGTCATGGTGGTTATCACCATGGGGCAAAGGTCGAGATCGAGTGGATTCAGGCCGAAGAAATCGAAGGTCTGTTGGCTGCGAGTCGGCTTGCCGACTTAGACGGAATCGTGATTCCTGGTGGTTTCGGCGAGCGCGGCACCGAGGGCAAGATCGCGGCGGCGCGGTTCGCAAGGGAGAATGAGATTCCCTGCCTGGGTTTGTGTCTTGGTTTGCAGATGATGGTGGTCGAGTTCGCCAGAAACGTCCTGGGTTTGGTCGGTGCCACTAGCTCGGAGTTCGATCAGCATGCGACTTACCAGATCATCGACCTGATGGATTCCCAGCGTGATGTGACCGACATGGGCGGAACGATGCGTCTCGGCACCTATCCGGCTTGCCTTGCCGAGGACAGTCAGATCGGCGCCATCTATGGTTCGAATCTGGTTTATGAGCGGCATCGTCACCGCTGGGAGGTCAACAACGACTATCGCTCCAAGCTCGAGTCAGCTGGGCTGCGCTGTAGCGGAGTCTCACCGGATGACCGATTCGTTGAGTTTGTCGAACTCGTGGGTCACCCATTCTGGATCGGTACCCAAGCTCATCCCGAGTTGAAGAGTCGGCCCACTAGGCCCGCTCCGCTGTTCAGGGCTCTTATAGGGGCTGCTTTGGCTCGTTCCCAAGC
>JAADHX010000346.1 GCA_013151655.1 Actinomycetota bacterium | reverse complement strand
TACGGCGGCCTTGTCTTGCCGGACGTGATCACGATCTATCGGTTGCCCCTGTGCGAAGTGTGCGCCGATGAAGTCGAATTGATGAGGGAGATAGCGGTGACTGTCGTGCACGAGGTGGCCCATCACTTCGGCATCGACGACAATTCGCTTCACAGCTGGGGATGGGGTTAGGCCCCTCGAGCTGACCAGCGCTGGACGAACGCAGCTAGCCCCACGACCCTTCAAGTCTCTTGGGCCCGCGGAAACCGATGATGGGCGCGAAGTCGAATTCTTGATCGGCGACGAGTCGAAGATTCGGGGCAGCGGTTGTTACCAACGGCGATGAGGTGGTGCTCGATTGGTTCACGCTTCGGGCATCAACTGGCCAGGTCGGCCCGCTCTGCGACTGGGCTCGTGGATGACATTGGCACGCTAGACGTGACCCTGGCCTCGTCGAAGAAGCGGATCACCGCAGCAGTTCGCTGTGGCTGTGTCAGGCGCTATAGATTTGGACGGCGTCAGCGTGGCTGGCCAGGGCACGCAAGCCCTTGAGGTCGCTGGAAAGTACAGCGCCGCCCGGTTCGACGAGGGCCACGACGATGGCGTCGACGGCTGAGCCTTGGCCTGCGAGGGAGCGTAGTTCGCCGGCACGGCGAGCGATTCGCTCGGTCAGTTCTTCGGTGATGTCGCAGGTCTTGAGGAACCGGTTGATGTTGGCGTCCGGTGATCGACTCGGCGAGGGCGACCGAGGGGACCAGTGGCGGCCATAGGCCATCGCGTTTGAAGACCGCGATCAGTGCGGCCGAGTCTTGGCGTCGCCTGGCAAGACGGCTGACGCCGCCGGAGTCCAGAACAAGCAAGGGTTAGCCGGTCGCCGCCGTTGACGCACTTGCTTGAATTCGTCGCGACAGCGCTTCGGCCTTCGCCTTATACATACCTCAGCACGGAACGAGTAGTGCTCGTACGGGTGTCATCTGACCGCATGGGGAGTGCACCGTGGTTGGCGCGGGTTCTGGTGTTTCTCGGGAAGGCTCATTCGATCGCGCCCTGCCTGCTCTAGTCGAACGCTGGGCCTCCCTCAGGTCAGCGAGGGTCGGCCGAGTTCGGCTGGTGCCCTCACCGCGTAGGGGGTTTCGAGTGCCGTGATGTCGTCTTCTGAGAGTTCGATGTCGAGTGAGGCGATGGCGTCGTCGAGCTGGGGGAGCTTCGAGACACCAACGATTGGGGCCGTAACGACAGGTTGGTGACGTACCCAAGCGAGCGCTATCTGGGCCATTGGGCGCTGATGTTGTTCGGCGACTGATCGCAAGGCCTCCAAGACGGCAGCATCGCTGTTGGATGTGTAGAGCATCTGGTCGATGCCGTCGGTGGTGGCTCGAGTGGTGTCACCTTGACCGAGTGTCGGTCGAGTACCGGCGAGGAGTCCGCGGGCGAGCGGTGACCATGGGAGCACTCCGATGCCTTCGTGAGCACAGAGCGGGTGCATCTCGCGTTCTTCTTCTCGGTAGACGAGGTTGTAGTGGTCCTGCATGGTTGCGAACCGGGCCCAGCCGTTCAACTCGCTCAATGACAGAAGCTTCATGAACTCCCATGCGTACATTGAGCTGGCGCCGATGTACCGCACTTTCCCGGCTGTCACGAGGTTGTCGAGGGCCGCGAGGATTTCCTCGGGCGGCGTGTCGGCATCGAGCCGATGGATCTGGTAGAGGTCGATGGTGTCGATGCCGAGTCTGCGCAGGCTTGCTTCGCATGCCTGTTCGATGTGCTTTCGCGAGAGCCCGCTCATGTTTGGCCCGCTGCCCATCTGGCCTCGGACCTTGGTGGCGATCACTACCTCGTCGCGTCTCGCAAACTCCGTGAGCCACTTGCCCGTAACGGTTTCGCTCTCGCCGACTGAGTAGACGTTGGCCGTGTCGAAGAAGTTGATTCCAGCCTCGATGGCATTCTGGAAAAACGGCTTGGCGGCATCGCTGTCGAGGACCCAGGGCCGCCATTTTGGCGATCCATAGGTCATGCACCCGAGGCACAGCTGCGATACCTGTAGTCCTGTTGATCCGAGTCTGACGTAGTCCATGAGTGTTTTCTCCCTTTATAGGGCAGAGGTGACGGTGAGAAGGCTGTTGGCGACCTGTTCGCACTGAAGTCCAGCATCACGGGATGGGACCTCACGCCTCGTGGCTGGTGGCGCCGTTGTCGGTCGGCGCTGCGGTCGCGGAGGCGGCGAGGATCTGCTCGACCGCTAGGACTATGTTTCGTCTGTGTTCGGTCGTGCTGTGCTCTGCGAACGGGTCGCCGTCGATGTGCAAGCGTGCGAGCTGGGGAAGTCCGAACCACGAGGTGGCTAGCGACAGCAACAAGAAGTGAAGGTGGCGAGAGTCGAACTCGGTCTCGATGAGGCCCTGCTGTTGGCCCTCGCCGAGTAGCGCGACTCGGTCAGCGTAGAAGCGGCGACGTGCGATCTCCCCGGGAATCGCCGACGTACCAAAGTGGAGTGCCTCCCAGTGCAGTAGTCGGACGAGGTTGGGGTGGGCCTGGTGGTAGTCGAACGCGCGTCCCACAATCTCGGCGATGGCGTCGACATCGCCCGCCACTGGCAGATCGAGGATCAGCCGGTGGAGCTCTTCCTCGAGGACGGTTTCGAACAGCTGCTCTTTGTTGCCGAAGTACTCATAGATGCGCGCTTTGTTGGCTTGGGCGGCGTCAGCAATGCGGTCGACTCGGGCTCCGGCTATGCCGTGTTCAGCGAACTCGTCTGAGGCCGCCCGGAAGATTCGAGCCCGGGTTGCGTTGGCATCGCGTTGCACAGGCAAACTTTACCACCAGTGTGCCTAACGAACAAACTAGTTAGTTCTTTGAATTCGTCGGGCATTTCGTAGCTTCTGGGTGCCCGAAACCCTGTATAAATCCGTGACCGGACGAAACGGTTCCGCGGCGACGTAGGAGATCGAAGTAGCGCCAATGGCGTTGCCGTACAGAACGGCACTCGCCACGCGTGGCGCAACCCCGGTGATCGAGCGCCTCACCCAGCTAGGCACGATCAGTCGCCCCGCCACGCCTGCACGACCAGTCGCCGGTGACCAACAACGGCCGACACCGAAACGGCCGGTTGCAGAAATCGTCAGCGAGCAGCGTCGCTGACTGTGGCGCTCGCCTATTTCGACTCGAGCGCTCTGCTCAAGCTCGTCCTGGATGAGAGCGGATCCGACATCGCTTCAGCTATCTGGAACGGATGTGATGCTGCCCTGTCGAGTCGACTGGCCTATCCAGAGGTGTGCGCCGCTCTGGCGGCGGCTGGCCGCAACCATGATCTGACGAGAGCAGAGGCGCGTGCCGCCGCCGCCGAATGGGAGACATTCTGGGCGTCGATGCGCCCGGTGGAATTGTCAGCTGAGGTCGAGCGGAGCGCTGGGGAACTAGCGGTACTTCACGGCATCCGTGGGGCCGATGCCATCCACCTCGCGAGCGCTCTCGCACCCGGCGCAACAGACCTTATTCTCGTGGTTTGGGACCGGCGACTCCATGCTGGTGCCATTGCTGCCGGTCTCGCAGTCGCGCCAGCAACGATCGACTGACGACGTCTCGATCTGGCAGGTTGCGAGTCGATAGAGTCAGAGCGAGCTGCCGGCGGCTTGGTGTGTCTCGTCAGACGCTCGCGAGGATCTACGTATGCTGTCGCCCTGTCGGGCTACCGATGGCGGATCGGGTCGTGGTAGAACGGTGGACCAACTGTAGAAGGTGGGTCGCTGTGGAGAACAGCATGGTGCTTGTAGGCAGAGTCGCTCTCGTGTTGATTCTGGCTGCGTCGGTCTTGGTCGGGTCCGCCACTCGAGTAGACGCGAATGGGGTGGTCTCGGTAGTCAATGTTGGTACTGCCGTCGGACTCGAGATCCGGTCCGACGGAGGCGTGACGTTAGCAACCGCTTCCGAAGGCGAGGTCGGCACGCTCGTGCAGTGCGTCGACGCTCGATGTTTCCAGGCGCGAGAGGTCGACCTGGCCGAGGCGCCACTTCAGAACCTGTTCTCGTCAGACGATCCAAACCAGCGCGTGTCGTTGTTGGCGATGACACTCGATGGCAACGACCGTCCGATCCTTCTATATGGGCACGAGTATTCCGACAGCCAGGCCGACATCTACGTTGTCGGTTGCGACACGCCCGACTGTCTCGACGAGTACCGCTCGACCCTCATCGGCAGTTTCGTCACCCATGATGGCGTTGTCAACG
>JAADHX010000105.1 GCA_013151655.1 Actinomycetota bacterium | reverse complement strand
CGGCAGTCAGCCGCGCCCATCGATGTATCAACGCAACCGTGCCCTTGGAGCGGATGAGGAGAATCGAACTCCCATATTCAGCTTGGGAAGCTGATGTTCTACCATTGAACTACATCCGCGAAGAGTGACAACTCTACTCGCATCCAGCGGCCGAACTCGTGAACTTTTACCGACCACACGTCGGCAAAAGTTCACGAGATGGCGGGTTTGTGAAGGGCGGGACGTGTTTCGCAAGGTAGTTGCGGTCGCCGATCACTAATGTGGCGGATTGTGATCTTGTCTGACCGCACCCTTCGTGAACAGCTGGCCGCCGGCAGGATCGTGATCGACCCGCTTGACGATTCGCTCATCCAACCGTCATCCGTTGACGTTCGAATCTCAAACCTCTTTCGTGTCTTTCGCAACCACACCCGCGGCATCATCGACGTCAAGCAGGACACCTCTGACCTCACCGAGCTGATTGAGATTCCGCCCGATTCCGACAGGCCGTTCATCTTGCACCCAGGCGAGTTCGTCCTAGGTTCGACCCTTGAACGCATTGGTGTACCAGACGACTTGGTCGGGCGAGTTGAAGGCAAGAGTTCGCTCGGCCGCCTTGGCCTGCTGATCCACTCCACTGCCGGATTCATCGACGCCGGATTCGACGGGCACATCACGCTTGAGTTGGCGAACGTTGCCAGCTTGCCGATCACTCTGTATCCCGGCATGAAGATCGGCCAGGTCAGTTTCATGAAAATGACGAGCCCTGCTGAGAATCCGTACGGAGCCGGAGCACGCGGATCCAAGTACCAAGGCCAACGAGGACCTACGCCAAGCCGGTACTTCGAAAATTTCCGCTGACGGCGTCTTTCCAGGTTGGCCAAATGAGCTACCTTCGGACGCTATGACTTCTACTTCGGAGACGGTTGCTTCAAACCGTGCCGAGGCCAGAAGCACCGGACAGTTTGGCGTCATTGTCTTCCTGGCGTCTGACGTCATGTTGTTTGCCGCGTTTTTTGCCGCGTACTTCCTCTTGCGATCGACCAACAGCCCGTGGCCAGCGGAGGGCGCCGAGATCGATGTGTCGCGCGCTCTCGTCTTCACGATCGTTCTGTTCTCTTCTTCGTTCAGCATGATTGCGACCGATCGAGCGCAAGAACGTGGCGACAGGCGGTGGATGAAGCGGTGGCTGATGCTGACGATCCTGCTCGGCGGGGCGTTCCTGGCCAACCAGATCCTCGAATACACCACGCTGAACTTTCGTGCCGACGACAGCCCATACGGGTCGGTCTACTGGGGGCTCACTGGACTCCACACGATGCACGTCACCGGAGGGCTCATCCTGTTGAGCCTGCTCCTCATCCGAACCACACGAACGAGACACCTCAACTACGTGCACCCATGGGCCGCTGGCGCATCTTTGTTCTGGCACCTGGTTGATGTCCTCTGGCTGGCTGTGTTTACAACAATCTGGATCATCCAATGAGTCGTGGTGACCGTCGACGAGTCTTGGGGCGACACGCGTTGCTCGCCGCTCCTTTGGCCGCCAGTGCGATCTTTGCTTTGGTGATATTCGTCGGACCAACAACCAGTCAGAGCGCCACTCCTCCATCGGTTGAGCTCGGGGCTCTTCTCTTCGATGCGAGTTGTTCCAGCTGTCACGGAGCGAACGGCGAAGGCATAGACGGACGCGGACCGTCGCTCAAGAACGAGGGCCGTGCGGCTGCCGATTTCGTTCTCCGTACAGGGCGAATGCCGCTAGCCGACCCGAGCGCACAGGCCAAACGGGGTCCTGTTCGATTTACTGAAGAGGAGATCCTCGCACTTGTCGAGCATGTGGGTCTGATCGGTGACGGCGTCGATATTCCGAACGTCGACATCACCAATGCTGACCTCGGAAACGGTGGATCGATCTTCCGTCTCAATTGCGCGGCCTGTCACGTTGCCTCTGCCGCTGGTGCTCCAATTGGCGGCAACCGCCGAGCACCCAGCCTGGCATTGTCGACTCCCACCGAAGTCGGTGAGGCCATTCTCACCGGGCCTGGCTCGATGCCAGTGTTCGGAGTCTTGACCGAAGACGAGATCAACGATGTCGCCGGATACGTCGAGAACCTGGCCGAGCAGAACACGACAGGCGCATTGCACTTTGGCGGTGCAGGCCCTGTTGCCGAGGGTCTCGCTGCTTGGATTCTTGCCCTAATACCGATGGTTGCGCTGACACGTTGGATTGGGCGGGCGAGGTCGGGGCGCGACCCGTCAGAAGAAGACACCGACGCGATCGAGGCGGCCAAATGACCGACAGCGACGTTATGAGCGCCGAAGCTTTCGACGAATCGAACATGGATAAAGAGGACAATCCTGTCGACCACCGCGCATACCAAGCAGCGATCATTTCATTTGTTGTCGCAACCCTCGGGGGCCTGGCAGCCACGTATGGCTACTGGTCGGAAGACAGTGAAATGGTGCTCGGCCTCGGCCTCGCAACTGCGCTGCTCGGGATCGGTTTTGGGCTGGTGTGGTGGTCCAAGTACCTCGACCTTGACGAGAATGTCGTCCAGGAGCGGCACTCGCTTCGCTCAACCGTCGAGGAGCGCGAAGACTTTCACGAAGAAGTAGAAATGACCGTGCAAACGGTTGGCCGCCGCAAGCTGCTCACGTTGCTGTTCGCCGGATCGATCGGAACCCTGGCGCTCGGGTTCATCGGCCCGATCGGTTCTCTCGGGCCGAGGAAGGGCAGTGCTCGAGGTGGAACATCGTGGGCTGCAGGCTCTCGACTCGTCACGAGTAGCGGTGAACCGATCCTCGCCGCTGCCGGCGGGTTCGACCAGCTTGCAACCGTTTTTCCCGATGGCGCCATTGGTGTCGATGATTCACAGGTCGTCTTGCTCCGAGTCAGGCCTGGCCTATTCACCGAACGAACGGTGGAGGGCGGCACAGCCGATGGCTGGGTGGCCTATTCAAAGATCTGCACCCACGCCGGCTGTTCCGTGGGCCTCTTCGGGATCGATGATCGCCCGCCCCAAGTGCTGCGCCAGCTGGTTTGCCCATGTCATCAATCTGTGTTCGACCCACTCGATGCTGCCAAGCCCGTTGGCGGGCCGGCGCCGCGTTCGCTTCCGCAACTCGCGATCGCAGTTGACGATGATGGCTTCTTGATCGCGCAGTCCGACTTCGACCGCCCGGTCGGACCGATCAGTTGGCTGGAGGGGTGAAGCGGTTATGAGTTCCGGACCCCTCGTCGAGCGATACGTCGACTCAGTCACCGGCCGTCTCGGGGCCAGTTCGTGGATCACCAAGAATCTTCGCAAGGTGTTCCCATCGCATTTTTCGTTCCTATGGGGTGAACTTGCGCTCTACAGCTTTGTAATTCTTGTCATAACTGGGGTCTACCTCACGCTCTTCTTCGAGGGGTCGCAGGAGATAGTTGTGTACGAAGGTTCCTACGTCCCGATGCAGGGCCAAAGGGTCTCGGCTGCGTACGACTCGGTGATGCGAATATCGTTCGACGTGAAGGGAGGCCTGCTGATCCGCCAGATGCATCATTGGGCGGCCTTGGTGTTCGTCGGCGCAATCACGTTGCACATGGCGCGCATTTTCTTCACCGGCGCGTTCCGCCGGCCGCGCGACCTCAACTGGTACCTCGGGCTGACTCTGATGCTCTTGGCCCTTGCCGCAGGTGTGTCCGGCTATTCGCTCCCAGATGACCTTCTGTCAGGAACTGGTCTCAGAATCATCTACGCGATAATCCTGTCGATTCCGGTGATCGGTGAACCACTCGTGCTGCTTGCCTTCGGCGGAGAGTGGCCGGGGACCGAAATTATCGGTCGCCTCTACCCGGTGCACATCTTGATCATCCCGATGCTCATTTTCGGGTTGCTCGCTGGGCACCTGGCGATGGTGTGGCATCAGAAGCACACTCAATTCAAGGGCCCGGGACGCACCGAGAACAACGTCGTCGGCGAGCGTGTTTGGCCAGCGTTTGCGATGAAGTCAATCGGGCTCTTCTTCCTCGTCGCCGGTGTGATTACCGCGATGGGAGCGTTGTTCACAATCAACCCGATCTGGCTCTACGGGCCATACGACAGCGGTGCCGCAACATCGTTCGCTCAGCCCGATTGGTACGTCGGCTTCCTCGAAGGTTCGTTGCGGTTGATGCCGCCATGGGAAACGCGGATCGGTCCCGTTGTAATCAACAACATCTTCTACTCCGGCGTTGTTGTCGCCGGGATCATCTTTGGGG
>JAADHX010000329.1 GCA_013151655.1 Actinomycetota bacterium | reverse complement strand
GTGTCTCATTGTCAACGCGGCCTGTGTGTCAGCCCGTCCCTCTAGGCACCCTGGCGACGTAGACCGTGCCATGACCCGTTACCTCGCAGTTAACACCCGAAGCCAAGAAGGCCGAATCGGTGGGTCGATATTTGTCGCCGTCGACTGTCAAGTTTCCGTCCGTCACAACCAGGATCTCGGGTCCGTCGGCAACCCATGCGGCGCTGCCGGCAACGTCGATGCATGCCAATTCGAACTCCGGGGCAGGTGTGATGTAGCGGAGCTCAGCGCCAGTTTCGGAAACTGATTCGACAAGCTCGACCGGACCGGTCACGAACTCGAGGCAGCCGACAAGCTCGTCAACGTCGATGTGTTTGGGAGTTAGCCCACCGCGCAACACGTTGTCGGACGCCGCCATTATCTCTACGCCGAGGCCATCGATGTAGGCGTGCAGTAGCCCGGCGCCCAGATAGATGGCCTCCCCCGGCGCCAGCTCGATGGTGTTAAGCAAAAGGGCGGTCACAACTCCCGGATCGTCGGGAAACGATTCGGCAATGAAGCGACCGACCGATCTAACCGCGGGAAAATCGCCCTCGTGGTCGAGAGCTGCGGATACAGATCTCGCGAGATCTGCGGCCTCAGGCGTTGGGAGGGTCAGAACCGATCGCAACAGGGTGGCCAGATCGTCGGCGCCCGGCTCAGACGCCAGAACTTCGATAGCTGGCCTCAGAGCAGCGCAATCGAGCGACGACAGCACCGCAACCGATTCGAGCGGTTCTCGGAACCCCGCGAGTGCCCGAAACGGTGTCAAGGCACAGATCAGCTCGGGCTTGTGATTGTCGTCCTTGTAACACCTGTGCGCCGCATCGATGGGAATCCCGGCCGCGTTCTCGCGCTCAAAACCAGACCTCGCCCGATCGACCGTTGGGTGGGCTTGGAGAGACAACGGGCGACCTGCGGCCAGTAGCTTCATCAGGAATGGCAGTCGGCCGAAACTCTCATGGACGCGTCGGCCCAGGCGAGCCATCGGGTCAGACGAAATGTAGTCGTCGAGGCGTAGTTCGCCCGCCGACGTCTCGACCATCGAAGGGGCACCAGGGTGTGCGCCCAACCACATCTCGGCTTCTGGGGCCTTCGTCGGCTCGGATCCCCTCATGGTCGCCAACAGCGATGTAGATCCCCATGCATAGTCGCGAATTGGGGCACGAAGCCGCACCGATCGAGTCATCAATTGTTCTTCGGCCGCACCGTGAAGGACGCAAGGAATTGGGTCTGAATCAGTTCGTCAACCGCCACAGGGTCGGCGAGATCCCAGCTACCAGAAGCAGTCGCGTACGAGAGAAACAGTCGGGCTAGATACTCACATGTGGCCTCGACATCGTCGATGCGACTGGCCTGTTCAACAAACGGAGTTAAGAAGCCGCCGATTAGCTCCAACAGCCTGTCCGTGGCCACCGTTAGGTACGGAAGCACGATCTCGGGCTCGATAGCTAGGATTCGCTGGAGAAGTTCGTGTTGAGCGAGAAACTCACGCGCCGACATCAGCCCGACTGCCAGCACCCGCGCCACATCGTCGATTCCGTCTACCGCCACGGCTAGGTGGGTAAGGAATCGGTCGAGTTCGTCGGCTACGAGGTCAGCGACTATTTGTTCACGTCCACCCAAGAAATGGCGGTAGATCGTGGCGCGGCTAACTCCGCACTCGCGACCGACGTCTTCGACAGTGAGGCGCTGCAGCGAAAACTTGAACGCGGCGACCCTTGCCCCATCAAGAACTCGCTCGCGAACTGTAGCCATCGTCACAACGCTACAGATTCTGGGCTCAGCCAGCTGCGATCAAGTAACTACAGATTGGGCCTCAAAACGCCGAAAGGACCATCAGCGGCAACATCTAACAGGCAATAGGCCGACGCAAAGCGTGCAGGAGCAACCCATGAGCGACCTAACGATCACCAGAGCAGAACTCGAGTCAGGGCAATTGCCTCTGGTTTGTGTGGTCACCGGTGAGCCCGTCGAATCACTCGCTCAACTTGTCAGCGGAGACTCAAAAGTTCCGCAGATAGCGGCTCTACCAATCGGTGTGATGACGAAGGCGATTCAGCAGCGGATCAGTGGCGATGCCTTCACCGCCAGGATCGGCAGATCGAAGTCGGTGCAGACGAAACAACTCGGGCTTCTCGGTCTTCGCGCGATCGTTGCCATCTTCTTCCTTATGCGTTTCATGAGCGCCCTTAGCTCGGCCAACGTCGTCGGAATGCTCATTGCCGTCGTCGGCGGTGCCGGACTTGCTGTTGTTGGTGGCGCCTTCCTCCAGAAAGCCCTCACGGTCGGTTTCGCCACCGACGGCGCATCGGTAACGCTCTCGGGCGCCCACGCCAATTGGCTCGCCGCATACAACGGCGTTGAAGGCGACACCGAGTACGTCTCGTCCGACAAACGATCCAGCATCCGGCCCGTGGTCGCCGCCGGCCTCTACTAACCAGCTGCCGCCAACCGATGTTCCCGCTGGGAGGAATGGTCCTCTAAGGCCGTAGAGTTGCGGGCAGTGAGCGACGAGCCAGCGGTGCTAAATGAGACAGAGCGCCGCCGACTGAACCGCCTAGCGGTCGTTCCAGGGGTGCTGATGGTTGGTGCGCTGATCGCGCAGATTCCCAGCGCGACTCTTGCCAACAAAGCCCCGCTACTACTGATCGCCCTAGCGCCGTCGGATCCGTTCCTGATTCTCACGGTGAACTCGGTGCCGGTGTGGGCATTCTTCGTCGTCGGGTTCACAAGGCTGATCCTGCCCGACCCGTTTCTGTACCTCATCGGATCGGAGTTCGGTCCGCGGGGTCGCGCCGCGATCGATGCCGAACTCGGCCCACGGAACCGGATCACTAGGTCGATCAGTTGGCTCGATCGCTGGTTTCCGAGGTTCGGGCCCTTCTTTATCGCGGCCCTCCCTAACTACCCGGTCTGTCTATTGTCTGGCCTAGTTCGGGTGAGACCGTGGATCTTTGGAGTGCTGAACGCCAGCGGGACCGCTTTGCGTCTATTTGTCATCTGGCGCATCGGCCGAGTGTTTTCTGGTCCGATTGGATCGGTGGTCGAGTTCCTGGGCCGATATCAGCTCGCCTTTATGGGAGTCATGGCCGTACTAGTTGTAGGCCAGGTCTGGACGAGCCAACCCCAGACTCAGGATCCCGGCTAGTGAGTCGCTAGTCGCTCATCGACAGCACCGCGGGTCGGAAGTGAGGGTTGGGCGCCCGCCTTCTCAACCGCTATTGAACCCGCCGCGTTGGCGAACGAAGCCGCATCGACAGGACTCATGCCCTCGGCCAGACCCACGGCCATGGCGGCCGCGAAACAGTCTCCGGCACCGGTCGGATCGACGGTATTGGCATCGAACGGCGGCACGTGTTCAGTTGCGCCATCGACGGTGATGTCGCAGCCAAACTGGCCGAGTGTCGTCACCAGCACCCGACAGTTGACCGCACCGAGTTCGGCCGCTTCCAGGCGGTTGACTATCAGAACGTCGGCCAGCGGGATGACGGCTTCGGCCACATCGTTGAACGGAGCAGGATTGAACACCACGAGGGTCCCCATGGCTGACGCAATCTGGGCCGCTTGGGCCGCGGCTGCTGCTGGCACCTCGCCCTGAAGCAATAGCGCATCCGCGCCCTCGATCACGTCTCGAGCCTCGACAACCATCGATGGATCCAGTGCACTGTTTGCACCCGAGACAACCACGATCGAAACATCGTCGGGATCGACGGTAATGAGCGCAACACCAGTCGGAATATCGACCCGGCGAACGTGACCGCGGTCGACCCCGTCGATATCGAGACCGCGTAGTAAGAAATCGCCACGGCCATCAACACCGACGCAGCCGACCATCGATGTTTCGGCTCCGAGGCGGGCCGCAGCCACAATCTGGTTGGCACCTTTGCCACCTCTGAACTCCTCGACACGATCGCCGTGCAAGGTTTCATCGGGCTCAGGGCGTCGCGGAACCCAAACGGTGATGTCGTGATTGAGCGAACCTACACAAACAATGCGCGCCATCAGGCTCCTAACAGTGCATCTAGGCCGACGGTTACGCCAGCATCGAGTTGATCAATCTTAGACACAGCCAGCACCACACCAGGCATGAACGACGATCTGTCGCTGGTGTCCTGCCTGATAGTGAGCGTTTGGCCCTGAGAGCCAAACATTATTTCCTGATGGGCCAGCAGGCCGCGCATCCGAATGGAATGGACCG
>JAADHX010000360.1 GCA_013151655.1 Actinomycetota bacterium | reverse complement strand
TCGCTCAGAACCAAGCAGCACCCGGACGGGGCCGAGCACCTGGTACCGAATCGTGTCGCCGGGGGTCGTGGTCGTCATGTGTACACCCTCACTGCGACGGGTTTAGATTCGGTTGATGGTCGAGCAAGGGGCCCGATTTGGTCACCAGATCACCGGAAACACGGTGTATTCCCCAGCTAGTCCCTTCAAGTCGACGGATCGAGGTTCGCCGAACTCAATGTCGCCTCGCGATTCGACAATTTCGCGAAGAAGCGCCGAGACCAGGATCTCGCCGCCCTCTGCTTCGTTCCCGACCCGTGCGGCCAGGATCACATGTTTGCCAAACAGATCACCATCGGAGTCGGCGATCACTTCGCCCGTGTGAAGCCCCACCCGAACACGAATCTCCTGGTCTGGGTGACTGCTGGTGTGTTTCGCTAGGTCGCGTTGTACCTCGATCATGCAAAGGACCGCGCTGCGTCCCGAAGGAAAAGCCAACATGAAACCGTCGCCTTGGGCCTTGATTTCGGTTCCACCAAACTCGCTGACACGGCGCCGAAAAAGGTCGTTATGAACGGACAGCAAAGCGAACCATTTCTCATCGCCCAGCCGCTCGGCATGCATCGTCGACGACTCGATGTCGCTGAACACAATCGTGAGGGTGCCTTGATCGGTACTGACTGGCCGCAGGTCGACGGGCGAGTCGGCTACCGCGTCGGCGACGATGTCGATCGAGGTGCGCCGCAGATCGGTGGCCGCGCCCATGCGGGCGCTGCCGGCCATCGGGGCCCGAACGGCTCCGCTAACAATCTCAATTGTTGTCGCCCCAAATCGAACGGTCGAGCCGATCGGCAAATCGACCGCGCCAACGAACGGCGTCCCGTCGAGAGAGCTGCCATTGGTACTTCCCACATCGGTAACGGTCACACGACCCAAGCGTGACTGCACTGTTAGGTGCAACCTCGAAATCTGCGGATCGGTCAGCAACAAACCCGAGCAGTCGCGACCGATCTCGATCGGTTCGTGCACCACAACGTGAAGCGCAGACGGCCCGGCTCACGAACAACAATCGTTGGATCAACCGCCACGAGCCCTCCCCATTTGCACGGCAGTCTATTTCTCTTTAGGACTGATAGCTTGCCCCCGCCAGACCACGACGTTGGAGTCGAGCATACGAACCCTCAACGTGCTGGTTGACCTCTTAGAGTGAGTCTGGCACTCTCGTCTGTGTAGCGGTCAACGTCCCGCAGAAAGGCAGTCCCGGTGGCTCGAAGACTCACGACTTGTGTCATTGCAGTGGCGGTTCTCTTGGCGATGCTCACCGCTCCCAGAACGGCTGGCGCAGACGAGTTCCACCCAGGGGAGCGACTCGATGTACTCGCGGACCCGATATCGGGGCGCGCTTTGGTCCGATTTGCCGGAAACGGCCTAGACACAGACGACTGGTCACTCATTGGCCCGGATCGTGTCGAGATTGCCCACTTCGATTCCGGGGTCCGGCCCTATAGCCACGCCGTTACAGACGACGGGAGCTTCCTCGTATCGGGCTTCATTACGGGCGGAGTGTTCGGCTATACCTGGTTCCGACTCGATGGCACATCGACCACCATCGAAACGGAGGCCGAAACAGTTTCGTTTGTTTGGCCGGATGCTCGACGGCCCGATCTAGTGAGTATCAGAACAATCGACGGTGGATACAACTGGAACAGCTTTGACCATCTCACGGGTGAGTTCGCGCCACTAGAACCAGAGCTGTTCGCACTGCCAACCGCGACTGCGGACGGCCAGATTGTTTCATACGACCGCGTGCAGGGGATCGTTCGTTTCTTAGCCGCCGACGGCTCCGCAACCGATGTTGTGCCCGATGAGGACTTGGACCGCTTCTCTACATTGACAGCACTCGGACCCAACTCCGCTGTATTCGTGAACGACCGAGACGGTGGCCGGTTTGCGACCTTCGTTAGCTCGTCTGGAGCCGTCGAGACCGTGCGAATCTCACACAATCGAGGTCTAACCCCGATCGTCCTGGCAACCTCTCGGCCCGATGAGGTCATCGTTGTCGAACACGAAGGAGGCGTGGGCGGCGATCACTACGTTGTTCAACGCATTCGCTCGGACGGCCGCCGGGCGATCACGACGACGCCCACTAGCTCGCGCTCAATCCAGCGGGGCTCGGCCGCCAGGGTGGACGACGACAATATATGGGTCTACGAAGGCAACGACTGGACCGACATAGCCGTCCCTTCGATCTCGGAAGACCCGGCCGTGGAAGTTCTCCGCACCAACAGAGAACCGGCGAACCCACTCGGTGCACTGAGAGACGGACAACCAGCTCTGCAGATTGAGGTGACCAGACCATTCGAACTGACCCGGGGCGGAGGGATATCTCCAGACGGCGAATCGATGCTAACGGAGCATCCTGATCTCAGCGGAGGATGGCTCATATACGACGTTCCAACCGGCACGATGATTGGGCTCAACTCAGCCGAGGTTGGCCGAATCCTTGCCACAAGCTGGCATGAGCCGTCGGATTCTTGGACTGCAGTTGTATCCCTTCCCGAAACTCCGTCACTTCGACGAATCGTCAGCATCGGCAGGGACGGCACGATTCGATGGTCAAGAGAGTCGACTATTGAACCGAACTCGACGGTGCTCGGCGTCTCCCGCGGCCGGGGCGTCGATGATGTCATCGCAGTTCTGCAGGACACATTCCGCGGGCAGGGCGTACGGATTGTCAACGCCTTCGGCGGGCTCCCGATCGAATTCGACGGCTTTGCACCGCGCGCCGGTGTGGCGTCAGACACTGCAAGAGGCGTCCATCTGATCGCAGTATCTGACGAGGAATCAGCCACCCTCAAATGGCGTCTTGTCGGCGGCCCAGCACTCGAATATCTAGCCGGCGGAACCATTCCCGCCCTATTGGGTCGGGAGATCCGAATCGAAACAGTGCCCCAGGTAGCGATCGATGCTGAATCTGGAATAGGCGTGATCGTCTGGGGCGAGCACCGACCCAGCCTCGGCATGCCTTGGGTGCGGGTTGCAATCGTAGATCTCGACGATGGTTCGGTCGTTACGAACGCCCTTGGCACGATGTTCACTGTCGAATACCGAACAGTTGGGGTATCTGCTCATGACGGCCTTATTCAGGTTGGCTCCTCGACAGGTATGAGCGCAACGCTTGTCGAACTTGGGCCCGATGGCCGGACTGTGAACAGCTCAGTGAACTTCACAACAGACTCAACATTCTCCAACACCAGGCGCGCCATTCCGGTTCATGCCGGTGACTTCCAGGGACTATTTGTAAACCGCTTCGATTCGATTGTTTACTGGACGTCGCGCAGCTCTGACCCGATCGACCTGAACCAAAGCGGGTACTGGATGCTTGGCGCCGGCGGCTCCGTCTATCCGTTCGGTCGGGCTGCATTCTTTGGTGATTTGGGCGATTCTGGGGTTGTTGCCGTCGATATTGAGCCGACTCCTCAAGGCGATGGCTATTGGCTCTTGACGGAGCTTGGCTCGGTAGTTCCCTACGGTGGAGCAGGCCCGTGGGGTGATCCAGTCCAGGACGAATCCTTGTTGCCCGGCGAGAAGGCAACGGCATTGTCAGCGACCCCGACAGGCGCTGGCTATTGGGTCTTCACCGACAAAGGCAACGTGCTCACCTTCGGCGATGCCAAGCACTATGGCGATATCGGGCACATCGCGTTGAGCGGACCGGTGATCGATGCCGTCGCCTCGGCCTCAGGCGGCGGCTACTACATGGTCGCTTCCGATGGTGGAGTGTTCGCGTTCGGCGACGCTCCGTTCCTTGGCTCGGTGCCGCAAGTTCTACCCGGAGTCACCCTCAACGAACCCGTCATCGGCTTGGCACCTACGCCAGACAAGACTGGGTATTGGCTCGTTGCCGCTGACGGCGGAGTGTTCTCGTTCAACGCACCATTCCGTGGTTCGCTCCCAGCAGTGTTACCGCCAGGAACCATCCTCGCCGGGCCAGTGAACGGAATGGTCCCGTACGGCGATGGCTACTTGCTCGTAGGTGGCGACGGCGGAGTGTTCACCTTCAGCGACCTGCCGTTCCAAGGAAGTCTCGGTGCTTCGCCACCCGACAGCCCTGTGGTCGCGATCGCGCCACTCGACTGAGCTCACCACGACGAGATTGATGAAAACAGCCACATCAGGTGTGGCTAGAACCATCAGTTTGGAACACTCGGTTATTGGCTGCCTGACATGGCTGAGCCTATGAGCGT
>JAADHX010000186.1 GCA_013151655.1 Actinomycetota bacterium | reverse complement strand
GCTCACCCGTGTTGCCGCCCATCATCGACGTTCCGAAGATCAGCCGCGCCATCGCTTGTGCAGTAGGCCGCCAAGCAGTCGAGGATGGGGTGGCGCCAGCGTTTGGCGATCTCGATATCGACGAGCGGGTCGAGGCATATTGGTGGGAACCTATCTACCCCCACGTGATCGCGATCTGACATGGCCAGTCAAGCAGACGACTCACCCGCCACCCCATCGAGCCGCCGCCTCTTTGCGAATCGAACCCTCAACGTCCGATCGCTCAAAGCCATCGGGTACGACATGGACTACACCCTTGTCCATTACCGAGTCAGGGAATGGGAACGCGGCGCGTTCGAGCACGCCCGAAGATGGCTGACCGATCAGGGCTGGCCCGTCGCCGAGCTGAGCTTCGACCCAGACGCGTTTACCTTGGGCCTCACGTTCGACCTAGAGACCGGAAACCTGCTCAAAGCGACACGCTTCGGGTTTGTGGTGAGGGCCATGCACGGCACAAGAGTGCTCGATTTCGAAGAGCAGCGATCGATCTACGCCGAAGCCGTTGTCGAGCTTTCAAGCGATCGCTTCGAGTTCATGAACACACTGTTCGAACTGTCTCGGGCTTCGCTTTGGAGCCAACTCGTCGACCTTCACGACGCCAACAAGCTTGAGGGTGTGGTCAGCTACAACGATCTTTACCGACTGATCGATGAAGCCCTCGATTCGGCCCATCAACACGGCCGTCTCAAGGCCGAGATCGTTGCCGACCCCAAACGTTTCGTTGCCCTGGACCGCGACCTTGTACCTGCTCTTCAGGATCAACGCCTAGCAGGCAAGCAGTTGTTGATGATCACCAACTCCGACTGGGCATATTCGCGTCAGATGATGCGATACGCCGTGAACCCCTTCATGCCAGAAGGCGAAACCTGGCGCGATCTGTTCGATGTCGTGATTGTTTCGGCCAACAAACCTTCGTTCTTCTCAGACAACAACCAGATGTACAGGGTCGTCGACGAAGACGAGTCGCTGCTTCAGCCCCACTATGGGCCCCTTGTCGCTGGCGAAGTGTATTTCGGGGGCAGCGCAAGGGCTGTCGAAGAAAGCCTCGGGCACTCACCCGCGCACCTGCTCTACGTCGGTGACCATCTGTTCGGCGATGTCCACGTCAGCAAAGACACCTCGCGGTGGCGAACGGCGTTGATAACGCGCGAGATCGAAGACGAAGTCGAGGACGCTTCGGAGTTCTTGGCCGACGAGCGCCTGCTGGTCGAACTTATGGACACCAAGATCGAACTCGAACGCCGGGCTGCTCACCTGCGGCTTGAGCGGCGCCATTCGCGCGGCGACCGCCCAACTGTGGCCAGGTTGTCGCGCGAGCTCGACGCCGTCTCAGCGACAGGCCGCCATCTCGACGAACAGATCGCGCCGCTGGCCCAAGCATCGTCTCAACTCGGGAACTCGTTGTGGGGCCCGCTTATGAGGGCAGGCAACGACAAGAGTCTCTTCGCTCGTCAGGTCGAGCGTTACGCCGACGTATACACCTCGCGGGTGTCGAACTTCCGCTTCGAAACGCCATATGCCTATATTCGGGCGGCACGAGGGTCACTCCCCCACGATGCGGCGGCCATAACAGCCGGCGAGTTGTTGTCCGACTAGCTGGCCAAGCCCACCACTGCGCTGAGACCTTGGCCTGTACCCGAACCCACGAATTCTGCGTCGCCAAATCCGAACACGCCGCCGTCTCTGGCCACAAGCCAGTAGCCGTTGCCGCTTTCGGTGGCAACCATGCCGACAATTGGCTCGGCCAACTTGGCGCCCGGAGGCAACACGCCCGGTATCGAACCGAAGAACTGAGCGTCGCCGAATGCAAACAGGCCGCCATCGGCAGCTACCAGCCAGTATCCATTACCGCTAGCAGTTGGGGCCATGCCCACAACTGGCTCGTTAACACTTACACCGGCAGGTAACACGCCAGGTACTGACCCGAAGAACGGCGCATCTGGCCCGAAAGCGAACATGCCACCGTCGGCGCCCGCGAACCAGTAGCCCTCACCACCGGGTGCTGCGGCCATCGCCGTGATGGGTTTGGCGAGGGCAATATTTCCTGTGCTTCCGTAGAAGTTGGCGTCGCCGAAGGAGAATATGCCGCCATCTTCGCCAAGCAGGTAGTAGCCGCCACCGCTTCCGGTCCTGGTCATGCCGACAACAGCGGCGGCCAACGTCAGGTCCGACACGTTGCCGAAGTCTTGAGCGTTACCGAAGTTCTTCACATCGCCGTTTTCGAGTGCCAACCAATAGCCGTCACGGGCTGGGGTCGCATCGATGGCGCTAACCGGAGCCGTTAACTGCGAACTCGAAAGGTCGCCAAGGTGGCCGACGTCGCCAAAGGGCAGCACCTGGCCAGAATCCGACGTTATCCAGTAGCCGAATACGACCGCGACTGGCGCATTTACGGTGATGGTTACGGTGTCGGTCGACGTCAGCCGACCGTCGTCGACCGCGATCTCAAGCAGGTAATTGCCACCCTCTGTGAAGGTTGCTGTCGTGGCCGCACTGGTCGAACTGCCAAACGCGACTTCACCTGGCCCGCTTACCTTGGTCCAGGCAACGGTGACCGCGGCGCCAGACTTCCCATCGTCGGTGAACGAGCCGCCAAGGGTTGCGGCAGCGGCGAGATCAATAGTCGAACCGCTTCCGGCCTCCGCATCTGGGGCGGTGTTCACGGTGTAGGTGGTCGATACCACCGCCGATGGGTCGTGATCGGCAACCATAACTACCGATTTGATCGTGGCATCGTCGGCCAAAGTAAACGGACCCGTGTACTTGGTGCTCGCGGCTGTGGGGTCTGAGCCATCGGTGCTGTAGAGGATCGTCGCCCCAGCTTGCGGGCTCGACAGCACTATCGGGGTGTTGTCGTCGATGATGCCGGATCCAGGAGACACGAGGTTCGGCGTTGCCGAGGTGGCTCCGGCTGGAGTGACCACAACATCGCCGAAAGTGGCGTCAACTTCGTGCGACAACAGCGTCAGCGAACCGCCGGTCGGCTCATCGGCATCGCCTGAGGCTGTCCAGGTTACGTTCCAGCCTGCGGGCTCGGCTTCTGCTGCCTTCCATGCCTTGAAGTGGTAGGTGGCAGGCGTTGTGCCCTCGACCCTGGCTTTGAAAATGTACTGCTCGCCAACGTCGAGCGCGAAGGTATCGTCACTCGTAACCAGGCTGGCGTTCTCGTCCAGAACCTCGATTCGTTGCCCGATTGGACCGACTGGATCGCGCCAGAAGATCAACGCCCCGAACGGCGTCGGGGTGGCACCACCATCGGCTTTGAACCCGACCTGGGGTTGCGACCCTGGGTCGACAGAGTCGTTGTGTCCCTGCCACCGCAAGATGAACCCAACACCTGGGCCATTCGATGGCGACTCGTCGGCGTTGGGGCCAATCGAGTGGACCGTCACCGGCACAGTGACTTCGTACTGACCCCATGCCAAGTCGCCGATCGCCGTGAGGCGGTCGTAGCCATCGTCGACGTTGTTGATCGTTAAGCCGTCGACCGACAACGACCACAGGCCATCGACCGGTTGTGAGGCATCGGTAACACCACCCGTGTCTGACCAGCGTGCGGCGAAGGGCAAGTCCCATTCGACGCCAGGGGTCCAGTTAACGGTGATGGAGTGTTGGGTCACCGACGCCGTGCCGTCGGTCGCGACCAACACGATCGTATTGGCACCGGTTTGGAGATCGGAGGTCAAGATGTCGACGTTGAAGTCGCCAGCACCATGCAAGCGCCGCCCGTCAGGGCCAGTTTGCATCTGAACGGCTGCGGCGCCGTTGAGGCTGTAGGTAAGGGTATCGATTCCTTGGGCATCGCTCACGCGGCCAAGAACGTTGATCCACCGCTGCGGAATGCCCATCTGGCCAAAGTCTTGGGTATCGCCGTACCAGACGTTGAACACAGTCGGGTCGACCCCTGGGGTCGAAGTCGTTCCCTGAAGCGAAGTAGCCGAGGCGTTGCCGTTGATGTCTTCGGTGTCGATATCGATGTCGTAGGTGGTTAGCGGGTCGAGGCCGGTGATTTGCACCGAATGCTCGAGGCTTAGGCCAGCCGAGGCGCGGGTTTCGTTGACGGCGTTGAGTACGTAAGACACCGAACCAAGCGTCGGTTCGCTGGTGGTCCATGAAACGATCAGCGTGGTTGCCCCCGCGATCACCTCGACATCGGAAATGACGGCTGGTGTGTTGTCGTTGTCTGACGTCATCGCCGGCAGCACCGTCAGGCACCTCGACGACAAAGTCGACGATGGCGTGGAACTCGGGAGCCGTAACGGTGTCGACGGCCGTACCGCCATAGGGTCCGAACTCGATGACATCGATTTCGTACGTGAACTGGCCACGTTGGGTCCAGGCGGTGCCGTCGGCTGAGGTGAACATCGTGAACTCGTCACCGATGCGCCGCACCCTTAGATGTTTGGCGTCGGCGGCGTTGAGTGGTGCCCCGTTAATGAACGTGATGGGGCTGTTGCCATCGATAGCCGCGGCGAACGGACGCAGATTGGCTCCGTCGAAGTAGACGTCGAAACGCAGGTATGGATCCCCACTTCCGCCAACCACCACGCCCTGAAGGGTGAAACGCTCCGATGGAACCGATTCGAAGGCGGCGTGCAGATCGAAGTCGCTGTCTGACATTGGCTGCCGCAGCACGCCAGCGTTGTTTCCACCTATCCAGGGCTGGTGGCTCTCGTTGTCTTCTGGGATCGAAATTACGCCCTGGGCACCCGTGTAGGTGAAGGTGGCGTCGCCAGTAGCGTCGACTTCCTCCCACAACGCCTGGGAGGCGCCAACGTTGCTGAAGTCATCGGCCACGAATGCGTTCTCGACCACAGCCACGGTCGCGACTTGTGAGGTGATGGATCCACCGGCCGTTACCTCAACGCGGTAATCCTGTGAAACGCCATCGCCGACATCAGCGGTGAACGTATAACTCGAGTTGTTGGCACCGGGAATGTCGACGCTATCGAGTGACCACTGGTAGGTGATGGTCCCGAGCGCCGATACAACTACGTTGAGCGTTACCGGTTGCCCGTCGAGAGCCGTCCCGGACTCTGGTTGGTCATAGATCCGCACGCCTCCGGCTCGTTTCACAACCAATAGTGGTCCGGGCTCTTCGACTTGGTTACCGAACGGGAACGCAGCGGCGTCGAAGTCATAGACGATGTCGTTCTCACCGCCAACAAGATCGTTGAGATCGAGCTCAACCACCGAAATGTCCCACACGTCGTCGTTAGCCGGGTTGCCGTTGTTTAGGAACGTAAAGGACCGTTCGGTTGTGCCGCCATTCCAGGTTATGTCTGGCGCGCCCCAGAAGAGGCCAAGCATTGTTGCCGACTGCCAGTCGGTCTGGTCGGCGGGAAGCTCCATGTCGCGTGTGAGCTGGTCTGGTTCGCCTCCACCTTCGCGAAGGGCACCGTCGACGAAGTCGTTGTCGCGGAAGTACTCCACGATGTAGGTAGTGCGCGAGATCGTGAAGTTGGCCGACTCGCCGCCGACGGCATCGACTACATCGAGGCGGGTGCCGGAATCCTCGGTGATAGCTCTGGCCTTGATCTTCACACCACTTTGGCTGGCAACGAGGCTGGTATCCCAGTCGATCGAGTAGTTGTCGTCACCGTCGTTTAGGTCGGTGCCGATATGACCAATTGTTCCGCCAGTGGTCGGAATTGAGTAGCCGCTGTTGGGTTTACCGCCTGGCTGGAAGTTCATTCGGGTGAACGCGTGCCAGTCGGTGGTGTCGCCGTCGTTGTCCTCGTCGAGGCCGTCGTAGTATGCGATGAACTCCACCCGGTCGGCGCCCGGAACGTTCGCAGTGATGGTAACCGTTTCGGTATTGGTGACGTCCAAGGTGCCACCCGTACCGGCGGCGATCCCGCCAACAGTTGTAAGCGAACCAGTGTCGGCATAACTACCAACCACGCCGTACAGGCGGATTGACGCGTCGTGAATGTGGTACTTGGAGTTGTTAACCGAGAACGTGATCTCGTTCGAGCCGTTCTGGAGATCGGCAACAGGAATCGCAAGCACCACCGGCGAACGGCTGGCGTCGAATCCGGCGTTCACGGTCTGGGTGGCACCACCGTTTATCGAGTAACGAACGATGTTGGCCTCGCGCCCGGCCCAAATGTCGAGGTACAGCTCGGCGCTCGTGGCCGTGGTGGTATCGCCGGGAAGAGTGACCGAAACGGTCTTTGGACAACCGACGAACGGTTCGATGTACCAACTGTTGTTTGGCTTGGTGTCGGCGCAGGTGTTGACGTTGGTAATGCCGCCAGTGAACTGTTGGTGAGGCACCCAAATCTCCGCGTAACCCGTCTCTGAGCTGGCCTCAAACACCGATGCATTCACTGGTGGTTCGCTGCGCGCCAGCTGCGCTACCACGACGATTAAGGCCACCACAACTGCGAGCGAGCGTCGTCCAAACTTCAGTTTCATCGTCGTACCTACGTCACCTGTGTTGTTCTTCATCGAGTCGCATGCCGTTGTGTGTTCGGAGCCATTGAGGATTTGGCTGGTACTTCCAGGAATCACATCGCCACTCTGCGTGGCATTGAGAATACTAATAG
>JAADHX010000205.1 GCA_013151655.1 Actinomycetota bacterium | reverse complement strand
GAGGTGGATCGCTAACCCAGGTAGGCCACATATCCAGGCCAATACGAGGCCAACGTCGGCCCAGCCGGCGCTGCTGTTGCCCACTAGAAACAACGGAAACGCCGCCATCAGAAGGAACGTCCCGGTCTTGCCCCACCAGGTCACGTCGATCCGCCTGGCACCCATCGCACCGATCACGAGCGCAACAATCGAAACCAAGACTTCGCGGGCCAAGGTAAGCGCCGCGAACCACCACGGCACCGAACCATCTATCCAGATGGCAGTGACGCCAACCAAGAACAACAAACGATCGGCGGTTGGGTCTAGCAGCTTTCCAAGTTCGGAGATCTGGTCGAACCTTCGTGCTATCCAGCCGTCGACCCAGTCGCTCGCGCCAAGCGCAGCCAGTAGCCAGGCAGCACCGTGGCGGCTCTCTGGTCCGAAGAGCAACCACACAAAGACGGGTAATAGCGCGAGCCTGGTCACGCTGATGATGTTGGGGATAGTCAGGATTCGACTATCCGCCACCAGAGTGTGTCCGTCGCTGTCTGCCACGACGCCGAAGCTAGCTGCAATACCGCTTCCGATCTACAGTCTCGACATGTCCACGATTTTCTCTCGCATAATCGACGGCGACATTCCGGGCACCTTTGTCTGGACCGATGACGTTTGCGTCGCCTTTATGTCGATCAATCCGCTGCAACCTGGCCATGTGCTGGTGGTGCCTCGCGCCGAGGTCAGCCACTGGATTGATCTCGACGCCGCTACCGCCACGCACCTCTTCGCTGTCGCTTCCTCGATCGGTCGGGCCATTAACACCGCGTTTGCACCACCACGCGTCGGAATGCTCATCGCAGGTTTCGAGGTGCCCCACACCCACTTCCATGTGGTGCCGATGTTCGACATCAACGACCTCGACTTTGCCAACGCAGCGGCTTCGGTCGATCGCGACGAACTCGACGCGGCCGCCGAAGCTATCAAGGCGGCTTTGGCAGCTAGTTAGTAGCGAGACCCTTGGCGAATCTGCCACTATCGGGCCATGAGCCAACGCTGTGAGGTTGTGTCAGACACCGCCCGGATCGAGACTTTCCTACGAAGTGATTCGGCCACCCATTTGTACGCTCTTGCCGACCTCGACGTGGAGTTCTTCGCCCACTCGACCTGGTGGATGTTGTCAGACGAAGGCCGCGATCTTGCCGTGGCCTTTGTGCTTGAGGGGTTCGAGCCACCTCTGCTCGCGGCGTTGGATTCAACCGGCGAGGGCCACGACCGAACCATTCTCAGTTCGATCGCCTCCGAACTAGGCGATGAGTATTTCGTGAACCTCATGCCAGGCGCTGCCGAGTCGCTAAGCGACTCGTTCGATTTCGACGATGACGGGCTCCACTCAAAGATGATCTGGAGGACCGACGAGCAGCGACCGCCTGCGAACAGCGCAACCCTCGACGGCGAACCGGTCGTAGTCGAAGGGCTCGGACGCGAGCACACAGACGAAATTGAACGACTCCAGAGATCGACACCCGACGCCGGCCGAGTGTTCGCCCCAGAGATGCTCGCCGCCGACACCTATTTCGGTATTCGAGACGGAACCGATCTGGTCGCCATGGCCGGAACCCATGTGTTCTCAACCCAACGACGGGTCGCGGCTATCGGAAACGTCTTAACCCACCCCAACTATCGGGGCCAAGGACTCGGAACCGCTTGCACGGTCGAGGTGATGAAGCGGGTCCAACCACACGTCGACCACATCGGGCTCAACGTGGGCAACGACCGAGTCGTGGCCCAGAGAATTTACGCCAGACTCGGGTTTGAGCACGTCGTGAACTACGTCGAGGGCACCCTCCGGAGCCGGTAGACCCACTAGGTGTTTGCCCGGGACTATCCCAAATCTAGGGATTGTTCTGGCGGCTCAAATGGAACGATGAGCTGTGCCCCTTTGTTGCGCACATTGCCCACCATTGGATCGACAGGGTGGGCCGTTAGCAGTGCCTCGGGTGCAGGCTTGAGCAGCGAGGTCAGAAGGTCGAAATCGGTGACCTCGGGGTCGAGCCAAACTTCCCATGCGTCAGGTGACAGGAACACCGGCATGCGATTGTGGATTGGTGCCATGAACTCGTTGGCCTGCGTGGTCACCACCGTGGTTGAGTGCAGAACGTTGTCCCAGTCGCGGTCAGGTCCGCGCCAACGCTCCCACAACCCTGCCATGGCCAACAGCTCGCCATCGGGCCGTTGAATGTACATAGGCTGCTTCTTCGGTTTGCCCTTGTCGGTTTTGCCGACCACCTTCCACTCGTAGAACCCATCGGCAGGCAGGAGGCAACGACGGTTGGCCAGAGCCCGCTTGAAGGTGTTCTTTTCGGCCAAAGTCTCTGATCGAGCATTAATCATCCGGTTGCCAACCTTGAGGTCCTTGGCCCACATCGGCACCAGGCCCCAGTGAAAGGCCTCAATCGATCGCGACGCGTCTGCCCCTTCACGAACTGCGTAAACATCGCTGGTCGGAGCAACGTTGTGATTGGCCGGAAGTTCGACCTCGGGAACCTCAGCACCGAAGTACGCGGCAATCTCGCCGGGTGGTGAGGCAGAGACGAAGCGTCCACACATGATATTGAGGTTACTGCGACACAGAACTGCTGCGCGCTCCCCGACGCCGCCGACAACATCCGATCTGGCATCGTGTTCCGAATACTGCGCCTAACAGGCACCTTGCCGACGTAAGTCAGACTCATCAAGTCCCGGAGACACCAGCCATGAGCACCCCATCCAACCCATTCAGCAACGCTTCGATGCTCATGAAAAAGTGGTTCCGATTCGGCGCCTTCGGCCTTGGGGCGATAGTTGTGGTGGCCGGTCTCGGGCTCTGGTGGCTTACGAGGGGTGATCCGCCGGTCGCCGTCGACGCCGGCGTCGCCGCGGAGATCGCAGCCTCGGCAACCACCAAAGCCGATGCGCCAGACACCCCCGTTGTCGAAGCCGGCGTCGACGGCATATGGACCATCGACACAACCATCGGTGAATTCTCCTTCGAGGACACCACCGCTTCGTACGTCGGGTTTCGAATCGACGAGGTACTCGCCGGCGGAATCAACACCGTTGCCGTTGGGCGCACACCGACCCTGTCCGGCGCAATCTTGATCGAGGGCACGTCGCTCATGTCGGTCGACATCGTCGCCAACCTCGACGACATCAGGACCAACGACAGCAGACGCGACAACAAAGCTCGCGAGGCCATGAACACCTCCGATTTCCCTGAAGCTACGTTTAGCCTCTCGTCGCCAGTCGACCTCGGCGCTGACCCAAGCAGCGGCGAACTGGTAGCGGTGCAAGCCGTCGGCGAACTCGTCATCAACGGGATCAGCCAGCCAACCACAATCGACATCACCGCCCAGCTTGTCAACGGCATCGTCGTGGTTACGGGGTCAACCGAGATAACGTTCGCCGACTGGAACATCACCACTCCGTCAGCTCCGATCGTTGCTTCGCTCGACGATTTCGGAATTCTCGAGATGCAGTTGTTCTTCACTCGTTAGTTCCTTCGATTCTCAGCACTCGACGAACAGGCAGTACCGAATGACCGATCTCCTAGGCGTCGAAGAACCGTCACTAGACCTACGTTGCGCGGTCCTGACCAGCACCCTCGATGAATCGCCAGCAGGCACTAGCCCTGGGGTCAGCCGGTGGGTGTTGGTCGAGGCCGCCCAGCCATGGCCAGTGCCTGCCACGGCACATGCAGTTTTCGACGAGGTCGCCGACAAGACCGTGCTCAAGACCGACACCAGCCGCACGCTGCTTGTTAGCTCTAACAGCCCGACCAGAGACTCGGCGCCGCACGAGGGCGCACGGATCATTGTCTATGACTGTGTTCGTGGTAACGAAACCAGCGACTCACTTATTGGGTTCAGTGGCCAAGAGCGTGTGGTTGGCTTCGACGAACTCGGCTCGTTAATCACCGCAGCTCACGCCGGAGATTTCATCGGCGATCCAGTGGCCGCAACCGACGTATTGATTTGTACCCACGGAACCAGAGACCGGTGCTGTGGCAGTTTTGGCCCCCGCCTGTTCACCGAAGCTGTGGCACTCCAGGCGAGCGGGGGGCTGCCCTCCAATGTTCGAGTCTGGCGCGCCAGCCACATCGGCGGCCACCGGTTCTCGCCGACCGGTGTTTCGTTCCCTGATGGCACGTTGTGGGCCGGCCTCGACACCGATGCCCTCGCGGCTATAACGAGCCATTCAGCCCAAGGCGTGGAGCGCGTTTCGGAACTGGCCAGAGGCAACGCTGGCA
>JAADHX010000006.1 GCA_013151655.1 Actinomycetota bacterium | reverse complement strand
GATGCGGGTGATGGCCCGCACCCTCGCGAACGTCAACCGGCGCACGTCAACCGGCCTTGTTCAAACGCATCCGCGGTTGCGTCGAGACCACTAAGAGCGCGACCAACTTGGATCCACTCACGCGCGGTAGCCGCACAGACATCAAGACGATCCGCGATCCAATGTGCAGCCGACGGGGCGCCGTCAGCGATCCAGATCGGACCATCGGCAAACAACGCCGATTCGGCCACAAGACCACAATGCAGGTTCGTTAGCCGACCGCCGAGATCGATCAGCGACAAAGCACGCTCCCGCTCGACATCGAGCTCAGCTGAATCGAAACGGCTCGTTTGGCTCTCGCACTGGATCGACTGAGCTTGCGAAGTTGACTGCGAACTAGGTTGCAGCATGGTTATCTCTCGAAGGAACGAATTGTCTCTCTTGATCAACAGGCGAAGTCGAATGCACAGGTCGTGCTGTAGGCACGAGTCTACGGAGGGGGTGGGACGCCCAAATTCAACCCCATTTCGCCACCCTCAGTCACCGAATCGGCCAATCCCTACCAGATTGTCACTTAAGCGGTGCAACCGCGGACGCGTCGGAATCGGAGCCGGCGAGATCCTGATATTCGACAACCAGCGAATAACTCAGGCCCGGTGGGTTCGTTAGGTCAGGTGTCGCAGTTCGCGCTTGAGGGCGTCGGCCACGGCGTTCCAGCCACCCATGCCATGAGCGCCTGCTCCCGGGGGTGTCGATGCCGAGCACAAGTAGACGCCTGGGGCGCCGGTGCGGTATGGGTGGGGCCCAAAGGTGGGTCTGGCGACGGACTGAAGCCCGCCGTAGCTTCCACCGCCAATATCGCCTCCGGCAAAGTTGGCGTTGCCCGTTTCGAGAGCCGCGGGTGTGGTCACGTGGCGATGAACCACCAGATCTCTCCAACCAGGCGCGAAACGGTCGAGTTGGCCCTCGATGTGGGGTAGGGCATCGCCGGCGAAACCTGAAGGAACATGAGCGTACG
Organism: Actinomycetota bacterium; assembly: GCA_013151655.1. GTDB lineage: Bacteria > Actinomycetota > Acidimicrobiia > Acidimicrobiales > Poriferisodalaceae > JAADHX01. Next base: position 3,285 of record JAADHX010000006.1, on the reverse strand, counting down.
TCCAGAGGGTGTGGTGACCCGACGGTGCTCGCTGCGGGTCGGCCACACATGCTTGGACCGCTAGAACGAATGGCCGATCCGGCATTCGCCCGGAGGCGACTGTGCTTTCGGCCGCGACTAATTCGTCGAACCGGCCGACAAGATGAACCGTGCCAGCTTGAGAAATTTGGGGATCGGCCCACGGTATTGGCCCCGATAGTTCGAAATCGACCTTGAACGCGGCGGCTCCGTGGCCGAAGTTGCGGTAGGCCCGATTTCGGTGCCAAGGGAGATCGAGGCCCGAAATCGACAGAGCCACCGCGGGTGTGGTGTCTAGGAACAGGGTTCGGTGGCTCGGAAGTTTGGCCATGTTGGTGACCCGGCTCGAGGTTTCGATGGTGCCACCGTTGCTCGTGATCACCGAGGCCAAACCACTGGCGATTGTGGAGCTTCCGCCCGCGGCCACCGGCCAACCACCAACGTGGCCACCGATTTGCAACATGAGACCAAAGGCCATGGTGAGAGGCTTGTTTAGCGCCACGTAGCTGTGGGCCGCGTTGCCGCCTAAGAGAGCTCGCGCCTGCTCGGTCACAAAGAGTCGGCGTAGCCCCGCGGCGGCGGGCAGCAGTGCGGGGAGGCCGAATCGGGCCAGCGAAACGGGATGCCGGGGGATCGACACCATGGGCGTCAGCACGTCGCTGGCCAGGTGATCCCAGCGGTCGACAAGACCACCGATGAGGCGTTGATAGCGACGTGCATCTTGGCCAAGGCCTTCGGCGGTCTGGCGAACATCGCGATAAAGAAAGGCCGAGTCACCGTCAGGAAGGGGATGGGCCAGCTCGATCGGAAAGTGGGCCCAACGTATTGTTGCCGAAGCGCGGTGCCGACCTTGTACCGGCGAGTCCTGGCCATCGACAAGCCCGAGTAGTTCCAGTGGCGGGGCAATTGCAGGCAGGGAATGAATGGTCGAGCAAGAGTCGTGGCGATAGCCGTTGTGGTCGAAGGACCGAACTCCGCCGCCGATCTCGGCGTTGGCTTCCAAGACCAGTACCTTGCCGCCCGCTTTGGCGATGCGAGCTGCCGCGGCCAACCCATTTGGGCCGGCTCCGACCACGACGGCATCGAACTCGGGCTGAGCGACAGAGGCGATGCCTGTGGTGTTCTGAAACAACTTAGAGCGGGCCATTAGCGATGACTCGATGCGGTGGCCTGGGTCTCAAGCCGATCCTGTGGTGGCGATGGTTCCCCAGCCTCTAGAACCTCGACGAGAGCCTCTAGAACCTCGACCACGATGTCGCCGTATCCCGAGACATAGATAGACACCCCATCGGGCGCGGCGTTGCGGGCCAACACCTCGGAAACTTCTAGACGAAGAGCCTGGCTTGGTCCCGATACCGCCAGTATGAGAGCAGCCTCTTCTGGCCTACTGAGCAGGGCGGCTTCGATGGCGCCAACGCGCATTAGATCGGTCGAAAGAGCGTTGACGAACTGGTGTGTGGTCGGGCCGAAAACGTCGGGAAGCACGGCGGCCCTGAGGCTAGCGTCGTCGTCGACGGTCATTCGTTTGGTCATCCACTGCCAACTCGGCGGCTTCTGACCTGGCGCGATCCGCAGGCCCGACGCTCGTAGCCGCCGCACAATCTGGCGCGAGTCTGTGTCGACTGCTCCTTGTTCGAGGGCAATAACTCTCGTGTCGGACTCGATGTCGTAGTGGTCGCCTTGGAAGCCGAGCCTTCTAACCCCGATCGAGACGGCAAACTCGTGTAGTTCGTCGTACGAAACGTCGGATACCAGGTGAGCCCAGTGCCGACCGCGCCATGGCCAGATTGCGGCATCAACGAGAATTGTCATGGGTTCAGTACCGAGCCGATCCCCAAGGGTTCTGGAACCACTAGCTGGTCGTAACGACACGACGGCGCATCGCGGTCAGGGCGCCATCGAACCATTCGGGTAGTGCCTCGGAAACGGCCATTGAGGGTGCCTTCGTATTTGACCTCGACCACAAGATCGCACCCAAGTGGTGCCCACGTTTGGGTGCCTTTGGCGCCGTTCCAGCGGTGTGGCGCGCCGGGCATAAGTGTGCCGGTGGAATGAGTCTCGGCCTGCATCCAGGACGACCACGGATGGGTAGAAGGGTCGTCGAGAACCTGTGGGGCGAGCAAGTCCAGAAGTTCGGTGCGTCTGGCGGCGCTAAAGCTGGCCGCAACACCCATGTGATGCAGAGCCCCCTGGTCGTCGTGTAGCCCTACCAGCAATGAGCCGACGCCGTTGCCGTCTTTGTGGATGCGGAACCCGGCTACAACCACGTCGGCGGTCCTGGTGTATTTGATCTTCAGCTGTTTTCGCTTGTTCTGTTCGTAAACGCCGTCGAGGGGTTTGGCTATGAGGCCGTCGAGTCCGGCCCCTTCGAAGCTTTGGTGCCAAGCCTTGGCGATCTCGATGTCGAGTGTCGATGCCGCTATGTGAATTGGTGGCTCGAAACGGGCGCCGATACGTTCCAACTCTGACCGTCTGGCATCGAACCTGGTGTTCATCAGCGACTTCGAGCCAAGGGCCAGAAGGTCGAAGGCCACAAACTCGGCCGGCGTCTCGGCTGCGAGGCGCTGCACCCGCGACTCGGCGGGGTGGATTCTCTGCTGAAGGGCGTCGAAACCGAGGTGGTCGTTGATGGTGACGATGATCTCGCCATCAACGACGGCCTTGTCTGGAAGGCTGTGCTTTAACGGCTCAATCAGTTCGGGGAAGTAACGGGTGAGAGGCCGCTCGTTGCGAGAACCGAGGAATACTTCGTCGCGATCTCGAAACACGATGCATCGGAAGCCGTCCCACTTGGGTTCGAACGCCATGCCGCCCGTCTCTGGGATGGCCGCAATGGCCTTGGCCAACATTGGTTTGATCGGGGGAACGACGGGTAGATCCACAGACCACCGATGCTAGAGCCTTGCAAGATTCGATGTCGCATACGCCGTCATCAGGTCGAACTTTGCAAGATTGCCTCCGGATTGCCACCACCTACAGAGCCTGAGCTGCTTGAATCGCCCCCAACATGTATCGACCTCTCCGTAGTCCCATCGGTTTTCGGACCGTCACGACCATTGGTTTTCGAACCGTCACGATCACATCGCTGCTACTGACACTTTCGATCGGGTTCGCCGGCTTCGTCGCCGCGGCCGAAGGGCCAGACGTTGTACCGCTAGACGGCGCCACCGATGCCGGAGACTTGGCTGGGCTCGAGCTACAAGATGACGTAATCGCTATGGCCGCAACGAGCAGTGGCGATGGTTATTGGTTGGTGGCGTCTGACGG
>JAADHX010000014.1 GCA_013151655.1 Actinomycetota bacterium | reverse complement strand
TCGGTTGGTGTCAGGCGATCGCGGGATCCGGCGATCGCTTCGGAGATATTCGCTGGTGCCATGCAATTTTCCTCGTGCAACCTTTCCGCGTGCAGCCGCTGTGAGCATTCTGTTACGTTAGAGGTGTGATCTTGTGCAGTAATGTACATCGGGAAAATGGAGAGCTGTAAGCATGAGCAGAGCAAAGTACGTGCCGACCGCCCGAGAGCACCTAGTGCTCGACCAGGTAGAGAATCCGCGGTATGACCGCCAGATCCTTAACGGGCTTGACCCGTTCATCAACGGCACTGTGCCAGACGACATGACCGACTTCTACAGCCAGGGCGAGCTCGAGAAACTGATCCAGATCCGCGGCACCAAACGCGACATCGAGAATCGTATGCCGGTCAAGATAACGCGGCACTACTTCGAGCTGGCTAAGAACAGTCCGTCGTTGCAGAAGCTCGTAAAGGCGTCGCCCGACGAGACGCTGAACCTCCAGGGATCAGAAGATCCTGGGAACCAAATGGACTACAGCCCGGTCGAAGGCCTCTTGCACAAGTATGAGATGGGGCTCATGTATGTGATCTCGACCTGCTCGGCCCACTGCCGCTTTTGTTATCGAGAGGAACTCATAGCGCGCAAAGACATCGAACGTCAGGACGGCACGGTCGAAAAGAAGGGCCTCGCGCAGCTCAAGGAGATCACCGACTACATCCGATCCCACAACGCCGCCGTCGAAGCCAACGGCGGAATCCACCCAGATTCTGGTCGAGAGAAACTCCGAGAGATCCTCCTGTCAGGCGGCGACCCGATGGTGTTGCCAAATAGCAAGCTCGCGGGCTGGTTCACGGCCCTCGCTGAAGCTGGTGTAGAGGCCATCCGGCTCGGCACCAAAGAGCTGTCGTTTCACCCGGATCGTTTCGACGACGCCTTCTTGGCGATGATGGATCGCTTCCATGAGATCTACCCCGATGTCGGCTTCCGACTGATGACACATTTCAACCACCCAGACGAACTACTTGCCAAAGACGACAGCGGTAACTACATCGACGACGAAAACGGCTTCTATGTGTGGCACGAGAGCACCCAGAGAGCAGTCGATGCGGTTGTGTCACGAGGTTGGATAAGTCTCGAAAACCAGTCGCCCATTATCAAAGGGGTGAACGACGACGTAGTGGCGCTGCGGATCCTTCAGCGCATATTGAAACGCGTTGGGGTAGAGAATCACTACTTCTTCTGCGGGCGCGACATTGTCGCTTACCGTGCGTTCAACGTTCCGATCGAGACCGCATGGCAGACCCTCAACGATTCACAAAAGGGTCTATCGGGTGTCGAAGCTCACGCCAGGCTCTCCATCACCCACTACAAGGGTAAGACCGAGGTCTCGGCGGTAACCAACGAACCGATCCCCGGTCTCGCTGGCTCTGAGAATGGGGTCGTGATCTTCAAGATTCTCCGTAACGCAGCCGGCGCGCCCGACCGCGGGAAGGTCTGCATTGTCGGTCGTAACCCCGATGCTGTCTGGTTCGATGACTACGAGGACCGTGTGCTGTTCGACGAAGCCGGTCTCTTCGACTACACGCGCGTCAAGGCGGCCAGGGCCGAAGATCCAGTCGCCGTTTCGGCCTAGGCGCCGAATTTGATCGACAAGAGGACGGCCAGCGCAGCCGACGCGGTCGCTACCGTTGGCGATGGCGCCACTGTGATGATCGGCGGGTTCGGCGAGGCCGGGAGCCCGATCGAACTCATCCATGCCCTGATCGACAACGGTGCCCGTGGTCTGACCGTTGTTAACAACAACACCGGCAGCGGCGAGGTCGGACTGGCCGCACTGATCAAGAACGGTCAGGTCGACAAGATGATCTGCTCGTATCCGCGTAGCGCGAACTCCACCGTATTTCCCGACCTGTATCGGGCTGGCGAGATCGAGCTCGAACTCGTCCCCCAGGGCACCCTCGCCGAACGAATCCGGGCTGGCGGAGCGGGCATCGCTGCGTTCTTCACGCCAACAGGCGCGGGCACCGAGTTAGCTAACGGCAAGGAGGTCCGCGACTTCGGCGGGCGACCCCATGTGCTCGAGCACGGCCTAACCGCAGACCTCGCGCTCATCAAAGCCCAAGTGGCCGACTGGCACGGAAATCTCGTGTTCAACAAGACCGCGCGCAATTTCGCGCCGGTCATGGCCATGGCGGCTAAACACACGTCGGTGCAAGCAACGACCCTCGTCACGCCAGGGGCTCTCGATCCCGAGGTGGTGGTTACGCCGGGCATCTTCGTCGACCTCGTCGTTCACGTCGAGACACCAGCCCAGGAATCGGACCTTGTCGCCAACGGAGCGAGCTACCCATGACCGCCCCTGTTGAACCCGTCGGGTTGTCGCGCGACGAGATGGCCAGACGAGCGGCCCAAGACATCGCCGATGGCGCATACGTGAACCTCGGCATTGGAATGCCTGAGAAGATCGCGCAGTACATCCCGGCTGGCCGCGAAATCGTTCTTCATACCGAGAATGGGCTCTTGGGAATGGGCCCGTCGCCAAGCCCCGGAAACGGCGACCCAGAACTCATCAACGCCGGTAAGCGACAAGTCACGGCGATGCCTGGCGCTTCCTACTTCCATCATGCCGATAGTTTCGCGATGATTCGGGGTGGACATCTCGATCTGTGCGTGCTCGGAGCCCTTGAGGTGGCCGCCAACGGCGACCTCGCAAATTGGTCTACCGGCGACGAAGGTGCGATTCCAGCCGTCGGTGGAGCTATGGATCTGGTGTCTGGGGTAAAGGCCGTTTACGTGATGACTAGCCATTGCACTAGAGATGGCCGACCGAAGCTCGTCGAGTCATGCACATACCCGCTTACCGGTATTGGTGTGGTCGACCGGATCTACACCGATCTCGCCATCATCGCGGTAACCGTCCGAGGTTTCGAAGTCGTCGAACTTTCGCCAAGCATCACGTTCTCCTATGTAGCTGAACGAACCGACGCACCGCTCATGGACAGTCGAACCGAAATCGAGAACCAATGACGCAATTGCACGATCAGACGGCATCTTCGGCCCTCTACGAACGCGCCAACCGGGTGCTCCCCGGTGGCGTAAGCCGAAACACCGTCCTACGTCGTCCGCACCCGCTTTACGCCTCACACGCGTCAGGCTGCACGATCACCGATGTCGAGGGCGTCGAACGCGTCGACTTCGCTAACAACATGACCTCGCTGATCCACGGCCACGCGCACCCAGCGATCGTCGCCGCAGTGGCCGAGCAACTTAAGCGCGGCACCGCGTACACGATGGCAACCGAGGTCGAAGTGGACTTCGCCGAACACGTCTGTTCGCGTAGCCCCGCATTCGAGCAGCTTCGTTTCGTCAACTCGGGCACCGAAGCCGTCATGGGTTCGCTTAAGGCGGCCCGCGCGTTTACTGGTCGACCCAAGATTGCGAAGGTCGAGGGCACTTACCACGGCTCGTACGACTTCGCCGAGGTCTCGCAGATGGCCGGGCCAGACACATGGGGCAGCCTCGATGCCCCTGTTTCGGTCCCTGTCGCCCACGGCACACCGCAATCGGTGCTCGACAACGTGGTCGTGCTGCCGTTCGACGACGTTCAGCGCAGCATCGATATCCTGAACCGTCATGCTGGTGAGATCGCATGCGTGCTGCTCGACGTCATGCCCCATCGCGCTGGCCTGATACCTGCTGACCGCGACTTCGTATCGGCTCTGAGCGATTGGGCCGTTAGCGACGGCGCACTCGTGGTCTGCGATGAGGTCATCACGTTCCGCACGACCTATGCCGGTGCCCAACAGCGATATGGCCTTACGCCTGACATTACCGCAATGGGAAAGATCATCGGAGGCGGCTTCCCCGTAGGTGCCATCGTGGGCCGGCGAGATGTGATGGATCTGATGAACCCGCACGGCGACAACTATCTGCTGCCATATTCGGGCACCTTCTCGGCCAATCCGGTCACGATGACGGCCGGGCTGACGGCGATGAGTCTGCTCGACAACGACGAAGTCGAGCGGATCAACGGGCTTGGTCGCCTCGCCAGGGACGAGCTGAAGTCAATGATTGGCGACCGCGGTTACGACGCGAGCGTCACTGGGGCCGGGTCGCTGTTTCGAATTCACATGCAAGCCGATGCCCCGACGAACTATCGCGACAGCTTTCCGACTCCGGTCGACGGCAAGCGGCTCCTGGACTTTTTCGATGCCATGCTCGACCGAGGAGTTCTAATGATCTACTCGGGGACAGGCGCAATCTCGACACCGATGGGCGAATCCGAGATCGAGCTTCTCATTGCCG
>JAADHX010000317.1 GCA_013151655.1 Actinomycetota bacterium | reverse complement strand
CTCCCTGGTCATCGCGGGGCGATTCTGTGTCGTCTGGTCATCGCGGGGCGATTCTGTGGTGTTGGGTCATCGCGGGGCGATTCTGTGGTGTTGGGTCATCGCGGGGCGATTCTGTGTCGTCTGGTCATCACGGGTTGCTGCTGATTGTTCTGGCATGTTCGATCCGAGCCCTTAGCGAGTCTGTGGCCATCTCCCACCGCTCGACGCTGACCGCGTCAGGGTATTGGTCGGCCGCTTCAGCTACCGCGTCAGCTATTTGCGCGGTCCATGCGGCCATTACCGCGTCGACTCTCTCGGCCGAGAAAGGTCCGGCCACGAACTCGGCCGTAAACGCCTCATCTTCGTCGACATAGGTCGTCCACGTCGAGGTCAGTGGGTCGCAAGCCGCTGAGCGTTGGGGCAGATTGAACAGTCCGTGAGGGAACGGGTTGCAATCGTTGGTGATCTCACCCCAGCCGTCGGCGATCGGGGTGATGGGGTTGATGTCGCTGATGATGTTCTCGAAAGCGTGGTCGAGGTCCCACGGGATCAGGGTGAGCTTTTGTCGGGTCGGATCCTCGTACCAGTAGTAGTTGTGCGGTCGACAACCAGCTGAACCGATGCAATACCAGTGGAAGGCACCGTCGTCGTTTCTGATTGTTCGGTCGACGGCGATGAACCGCAGGGTGTTCTCGATGTCTGTCCATTGCTCGACGACGTCTCGTTCGTTGCCGCTAGCCGCGGCCAGGTCGGTCGCGAAACCGGCGATCAATTCCACCGATGGGTCTTCAGCTTCATTGGTTCTTAAGGCATCGATGAAGTCGGTTTCGGAGTTGGGCCTACCGTCGGCGTCGAGGGGCCAGACCTCCTTGTAGAGGTTGCCAGTTCCGTCTTCGAAGTTCGCTCGCGTGAACCGGCCGTCGATCTGTTCGGTAAGGGTGTACAGGCCGCTGAACTCGCCGTTGATGATGAGCCTGGCGTGCACCGATCGTGGCGCGGCCACACCCATTTCGTTGAACAGCCAGTACCCAAGGCGTTCGCGTAGGTTCGACGGATCGTTGTTCATCGAGTGGAACTGGAGCTTGCGCTGGCCGTAGAACTCGGTGTTGGAGTCGAGCCAGTTGATTTTGACCTTCATTGAGAGCTTTGTGCACGTCTTAGAACCGCTAGGCACCGCAAGGTTCGGCCCGGTGAGGCAGCCAATGAACGCGCCGATGGAGCCTTTGTAACGGATCCCGACCTGGTCGAGCGTTTCGCCATCGAAGGTGAGGCTCCCCTCGGCCCATTGTTCGGCCGCGGGGTCGGCGTCGAGGGTCGCCAGAGCATCGTCGGGAAGCGTCAGCTCGAACGTATGAAGCGTTTCTTGGTCGAATAGGAGCTCAGAGTCGCCGTTGGCCCAGCGGGTCCCTTCGCCGATGATGGTCTCGGCGGGCGTCTCGCCCGTGGCCTGGCCAGGGTCCTCGGTCGCGTCTTGGGAGTTGGCACTCGGTTCGCTGTCCCGCGGCGCGCCCGTCGTTTCACCAGTACCAGTCGCTGTGCCAGCTTCGCCTTGTTGCTGGGTGCCTGTTGTCTCAGCGGCCGACTGGTTTTGGGACGTCGCAGGTGCATCAGCGTTGTTGTTCGATGTCGAACAGCTCGCGGCGAGCAGCGCCGCGACGATTAGCCCGGCTCCGAACCGGCGAGGCCAAAGGTTGATCAACCTACGGCAGCTCGGTCGGCGGCGATCTGTTGGTCCATCGTTGCGAGCGTGTTGCCTCTGGTGGCTCTCACTATCGATTCATAGGCCGAACCGGTGATCTTGCCTGCGAGGGCAGCCGCGGCGTCCATGGCTCGATCGATGACACTTTCGGCCGGAACTACCTCGTCGATGAAACCCGCAGCGATGGCTTCGGTTGGGGTCAGCATGTCGCCGAGGGCGGCGCAGCGGTGAAGGTGCGACTCGTTGAGCCGACTTTGGGCGATGGTCACGGCCCACAGGGGCAGCGGCATCCCGATCGTTACCTCTGGCAATCCGATCTTGGAGTCGGTGTCTGGGCCAATTCGTAAGTCGCAACCAAGCAACACCAGGGCACCTGCGGCCACTGCGTGACCGGTGCAGGCTGCAACAACGGGGATGCTTGCGCCGAAGCACTGGCGCACCAACGCTCCACCGTTGCTGACCAGGTTGCTCCGTTCGGCCGGAGATCCATCGCGCATGACGTTCAGGTCGAACCCGCCAGAGAATACGCCGGGGCGTCCAGCTATCACCACCGCAGCAGTGCTGTCAGCGGATTCGGCTGCATCGATCACCGCCGAGATCGTGGCAAGCACTTCAGCTGAGTACGCGTTGGCCTTTCCGTCGTCGATCTGAATCAATGTCACGGCGTCGTGCTGGTCGATGCTCACTGTGGTTGCGGCTGATGTCATGGATCCACAATATGCGCCGAGAGCGTCATTGGTATAGACGTATGCCCATGGCATCAATCGCAGAAGATACGCAGTGGCTTGATGCCACTGCCCAGGCCGAGCTGGTACGCAACGGCGATACGTCGGCTTTGGAGCTAGTCAACGCCGCAATCGAGCGCATCGAGGCCCATGATGGGCCTCTCAACTCGGTAGTCATGCGGTGGTTCGACCACGCTCGCGACACGGCCGTCGACGACTTTCCCAACGGTGCGTTCACTGGCGTGCCGTTCTTGCTGAAGGACCTGTGGTCCCACTACACCGGCCAGGTATTGACGAACGGCAACGCCGCGTTGGCGGCTGCGCGGCCCGTTTCGGACTTCGACACCAACCTGGTCGGCAAGTTCCGAGCTGCTGGGCTGGTGACAGTCGGCCGGTCTTCCAGCCCAGAATTGGGCAGCGTTCCGGTGACCGAACCTATTCCGTACGGTCCAGCGCGTAACCCTTGGAGCACCGACCGCACTCCTGGCGGCTCGAGCGGTGGCGCCGCTGCTGCGGTGGCGGCTGGACTAGTGCCAATCGCGCATGCCTCCGACGGTGGAGGTTCTATCCGAATCCCGGCTTCGTGCTGCGGTTTGGTCGGGCTGAAACCATCTCAGGGGCGAGTCTCAACAGCGCCACGTTCCGAAACCGGGCTTGGAGTCGAACTTTGTGTCAGCCGGTCGGTGCGTGACACTGCCCGAATGCTCGACGCCGTAAACGGACCGGCCATCGGCGACACAGTGATCGCCGCGGCGCCGTCACGACCTTACGTCGACGAACTGGGCGCCGATCCAGGGCGGCTTCGCATCGGCTTGCTTGATCACCATCCCCAGGGCGCTGAGGTTCACGATGACTGCGTGGCCGCGGTTCGCAGCGCGGCGACACTTCTCGATGGTTTAGGCCACGCGGTCGAGCCCGGGTTCCCCGAGCTGTTGGCCGACGCCGATTTGACGCCCCGGTTCATGGCCCTTTGGGCTACCAACATGGCCACCGGTCTCGGGGTACTGGCGAACTCGCTTGGTCGAGAGCTGACCGAGGCTGAGGTCGAGCCGGTCAACTGGGCCCAGGCGCAGTTCGCCAAAGGATTGACCGCAGAGGACTATGCGCTTGCCGTGGCCGCTACCGTTGCTTCGCGGCGCGGCATTCAACAGTGGTGGGCCGATGGGTGGGATCTTCTGTTGACGCCAACGCTGGCTCTTCCTCCTTTGAAGATCGGCGAGATTGACCCGACTCCAGGCGACCCTTTGGCCGGAATGCGCCGAGCTGCTGATTTCGTCCCGTTCACACCTGCGTTTAACGTCAGCGGTCAACCTGCGATCAGTCTGCCCCTTCACTGGAGTGACAGCGGGTTGCCTATTGGCGTTCAGTTGGTCGCGGCGTACGGGCGCGAGGACGTACTGATCCAGGTCGCCAGCCAGCTTGAGGCAGCCCAACCCTGGGCCAACCGCAAGCCTCCTTTGGCCTAGGCGCCCGCCAGCACATCGAGTGTGAGCTCACGCCGAACTGGCCAGGATGTTCCCGTCTTGGATGACGGTGTGAACCCTGTTCTTGAGATCTGCAACATCGAGCTGGGTGCCATCGAACACAACTAGATCGGCGGCCTTGCCGACTTCGATCGTGCCCGTTTCGTCGTCGATGCCCATGAGCTCGGCCGAACTGCGGGTGGATGCGGTGAAGACCTCGGCTGGCGACATGCCGAGGCTGGCCATCTCGGCCAACTCGATGAGGTTCATGCCGTGTGGTGTAACCCCACTGTCGGTACCCATGGCGATTTTGACTCCGGCCTCGATTGCCTTCTGAATCGATTCGCGGTGCACCTCGACCACACCTTTGGCCTTTTCGAGGATGAACGGTGGCACAACGATTCCTCGGTCGACCGCGTTAACCACGCCG
>JAADHX010000057.1 GCA_013151655.1 Actinomycetota bacterium | reverse complement strand
AACTACTCATCTAGATGCTGGCCTCTAGTGCTTCAGACCGACCGATGAGCCGTACATCTCACCAAGGCGATCGGCGATCAGTTCCAGTCGTTCGCCGTCGGGGCCGTTGAAGTACATCGACGAGCCGCTCATGATGTGAGTCTCGACGCCAGCGTCGGCGAGTTTCACTCGCAGGTGCTCCCACTTGTCACCCGGCACCGAAATCGCCAGGTGGTGCAACCCACCAAGCACCTCTCCGTACGGGCCTAGGTCGAGACCGGGAAAATCGAAAAAAGCCAGAGCGTTGCCGTTACCGATGTCGAAGAAGAAGTGGGTCGACCCTGTGTAGTCGCGGTTCTCGAACAACTCGGTCAGCGGGAACTCAAGAAGTTCCTGGTAGAACCCAATGGTCGCATCCACGTCGGTTGCAAGCAGCGCGATGTGATGCACGCCACGGGCCGCCGACTCCGGCCGCTCCTCAGCCGGACGCAGATGTCGGGCACGCATTCGGTCCCATTCATCGGTTCGATCAATGTCTGCGCCGTGAGCCATTGTGAAATCTCCCGTATCGGTCTCGAGCTCAGGATGCTCGGAGGATTTCCTAGCACCCTAACGATTCAATGTTGAACTAGCAACGAAGCCGTACAGTTAGCGCCATGACCGAGGTTCAGTGGCTCAATGAAGATGAGATGCGGCTCTGGCGTGCCTTCCTCGAAGCAAGCTCCCGGGTGCTTCAACAAGTTGAGGCCGACATGAAGGCCGCCGCCGACCTAACGTTCGACGACTACGAAGTATTGGTCCATCTGTCCGAGACACCGGGACGGCGCCTTCGTATGGCCGAGTTGTCTGAGCGGCTGCTTCACTCACGAAGCCGCCTGACTCAACGCGTCGACCGCATGACCAAACGAGGCCTGATCGAACGCGAGAAGTGCCCCAACGATGGTCGGGGCACTTTCGCGGTACTAACCGATACTGGCCTCGAGGCAATCGCGTCGGCTGCGCCTGATCATCTCGTGTCGGTTCGCCGGGCTCTGATCGACATCGTGTCGCCTGGCGACATCGCTGTGTTGGCCGATCGCCTCGAGTCGATCGTGGCCGCGTCGGAGACGGCTACGCCGAAACCAGCGCCTCTTCGACCGGGGTCGAACTAACCTCGGGCGAGTCGGACCGATAGCCGGCGAACCGGCGAAGCCTGAGGCTGTTTGTCACCACAAACAGCGACGACAGGCCCATTGCACCGGCAGCGATCTTGGGGCTAAGCACGCCAAATGCAGCCAACGGAATAGCCGCCGCGTTGTAGGCAAAGGCCCAGAACAGATTGCCCTTGATGGTCGCGAGAGTGCGGCGCGCCAGGGCGATCGCGTCGGCTACTGCCCTGAGGTCGCCAGTAACGATGGTCAGGTCGGAGGCCTCCATAGCGACGTCGGTGCCAGTGCCAACAGCAATCCCGAGGTCGGCTTGGGCCAGCGCCGGAGCATCGTTGATGCCGTCGCCGACCATAGCCACACGGTGGCCGGCGTCTTGGAGACGTTTCACCTCGATGGCTTTGTCTTCGGGGAACACCTCAGCGATTACGTGATCGACACCGACTTCGGCACCAACCGATGCGGCGGTGCGAGCGTTATCGCCAGTCAAGAGGGTGACAGTTAAGCCCTGATCGTGGAACGCTGCTACTGCGGTGGCCGATGTGGGTTTGATGGCATCGGCTACAACCAGTACACCTTCGGCGGTTAGGCCTCGACCGACGAACACCGCGGTCGATCCAGCTGCCTCAGCAGTGCTGGCCAACTCCTCGACTGCGTCTGGGATTTCCGCGAACAGAAGTCGGCGGCCAACAAAAACATCGGTGTCGCCAATCGTGCCAGTCACTCCGTAACCGGGGCGGTTCTCAAAGTCCTCGACAACCTCAAGTTTGTCGGTGGCTTCGAGATCGTTGGCCGCGATCGCGATCGCACGGGCAATCGGGTGTTCGGAGCGAGCTTCGACGGCTCCGGCCATCGCCAGGAGCTCTGAGTGTTCGGCGCTTCCGGCAGCCACACCAGGCACTGAGAAGTCGGTGAGCTCCATACGGCCCTCGGTGACGGTTCCGGTCTTGTCGAGGATGATTACATCGACAGCACGGGTGTCCTCGAGAACTTCGCCACCCTTAATGATCACGCCAAGCTGGGCGCCTCGGCCGGTGCCGACCATGATTCCTAGCGGTGTTGCCAGGCCAAGGGCACATGGGCAGGCGATGATGAGCACGGCAACGCTGGCGGTGAACGCGTCGTTCGCGCTTGCACCGACAGCAAACCAGATCACGAGAGTTACAAGCGACGTGAGGATGGCCAGCGGAACAAACACCGCCGACACTCGATCGGCCAACCGCTGCACTTCAGCCTTGCTGCCTTGGGCTTCTTCGACGAGTCGCACGATCTGTGAAAGAGCCGTGTCGGAACCAACCCGTGTGGCTTCAACCACCAGTGAACCGTTGACGTTGATGGTGGCGCCAATCACCTCGTCGCCGACGGCCACGTCGACCGGCACGGGCTCGCCAGTGATCATCGACGCATCGACAGATGACCGACCTTCGACAACGATGCCATCGGTCGCCACCTTCTCGCCAGGCCGCACCACGAAACGGGTACCAACCATCAGCAGGTCGAGAGGAAGCTCGGTGCCATCCTCGAGCAGTGCCGTCTTCACACCAAGGTCGGCGAGGGCCCGAATGGCGTCGCCGGATCGACGAGTTGCCCGAAGTTCGAACCATTTGCCCAACAAGATAAGGGTGATGATGACGGCGCCAGTCTCGAAGTAAATGTGCCCACCATCGACGTCGCCGATGAGTACAACCGCTGACCAGATGAGTGCCGCCATCGAACCCATCGACACCAGCGTGTCCATGGTCGTCGAGCCATGACGAATGTTCATGTACGCGGCGCGATGGAACGGCCAACCAGACCACAGAATCACTGGCGTGGATAACGCGGCTACGACCCATTCCCAACCGTCGAAGCGTGTGGACGGAACCATAGAGAGCAAGAAAGCTGGAATCGTCAGAACCACAGCAACGACGATTCGTCGCAATAGGTCGCGTTCGCGGTCGGCGCTGCCCGTGTCTGGGGCATCGGGTTCGAGCACGCCATAGCCAAGGCCTTCAATGATGTGGCGGAGGTCGTCGACGTTGCTGTCCGACGTGTGGCGAACAGTCGCCTTGCCCGATGCGAAGTTGACCTGAGCCTCGGAAACACCGTCGAGTTTGGACAGCTTGCGCTGTATGCGGCTAGCGCATGCGGCACAGGTCATACCTTCGACGGCGATGTCGGAGCGGACTTCTACTGGTGCGGTCATGATGGAATCATAGAGCTTCTAGTCGACTAGAAGGTCAAGAGGTAATGTGAAGTTTCTCGCTTCTCGAGTTTTCGATGACCTGGCACCGATTGGGGTCGGTGCACTCGAGCGGGTCGAGGACTGATGCTCGTTTGGCCAGCAGGGTCAACGTTTTCTTGGCCGCGACGAGTCGATCGATCTGGATGTCGAGGTTGGTCAAATGCTCGTCGAGGAGCGCTTGGGTGTGCGAACACGACCCCTCCCCCGCCACCTTCAGCTCGAGAACCGATGCAATTTCGCTTAGCGTTAGGCCCGTTGCCTGGGCATCACGAATGAACTCGAGACGTTCGACGGCATCTTGGTCGTAGTCGCGATAACCCGAGTCGGTGCGATTGGGTTCGGCTAGCAGACCAATCGATTCGTAGTACCGGACCGTCTTAGTAGATACCGAGCACAAGCTGGCAAGTTCGCCGATCTTCATAGGTTCAACCTAGCGAGGGCGACTCTCTTTTTCCGTTTAGGCACTCAGGTTGGGTCGGCGGGAGCCGCGATTCGGTTGCCTACGGCCTCGATGGGCTTGCGGAGTCGGCGAGCGAGCTTCGGGTCGGCATGGAGCTCCGCTGTTGCTTTCCATTCCCGAAGTAGCTGGGCCACTGGCGAGTAGTTCTCGACAGCCGCCGCTCCTACGAGGGTCCGAGTCAGTTCGTCCACAAAGAGTTTCCGGTCTCGCTTCGGGAAAAAGGTTAGCCAACCAAAGGCATCGTCGACGGCGTCGTCGAGCGCGGCCGGGCTGTGCACAGCGAGGTTCTTCCTCAGGCCGGTCATCGCGTAACCAGCTTCGCAACAGATACATCGGCCGGCACGCCGATTTCCTCCTCGATCATGCGGAGGACCTCGCTGTTATCGGCCAGAAACTCACCTTCGATTCGTTTTCGGACCTCTGCAACCGACGCAGGCATCACAAGGTCGGCACCCACACCACAGCTGCGGCTACCGCTGAGTAATCCTTCCGCAGCAAGGAGCGCGTCGCGAG
>JAADHX010000069.1 GCA_013151655.1 Actinomycetota bacterium | reverse complement strand
TAGGCCGGATCGTCGGTAACGATCGTGTCACCTTCGTCGATGAGAACTCGACCGATGAGATCGATTGCCTGTTGGCTTCCGGTTGTGACCACAACCTGCGATGGTGTGACGGGGGCTTCGACTGAGGCCTCTGCGGCAAGGAGTTCGCGTAGTTCGGTCACGCCTTCGGTTAGTCCATATTGGGTTGCCTCGGCCCCAAGCTCGCTGATTGCTGATGTTGCCGCGTTGGCTAGCCGCTCCAGTGGGAACAGCTCTGGGGCTGGAATGCCGCCAGCCAACGAGATTACGTCTGGCCGATTGGCGTGCTGAAGGAGGTCGCGAATGACCGAAGAGGTGGCTGTCTTGGCGCTCCTGGAAAGTAGTCGCTCGACGAGTTCGGCCGTTGATTCTGGCGTTGATTGTGGCATTGATTGTGATTGTCCCTGATGGCTGCCCATGGCTACATCATGGCCGATGTCGAGGGGCCACTGGCGTGGAGCGTGGACCACTTCGTAACCAGGCCGAGGTGGCGAGGTGCTTCGGTCCTAGGCTGGCAGCTATGTCTGCAAATCGTACGTACACAGTTTCGGGAATGACATGCGGTCACTGCGTCGCTGCGGTCAAGGGCGAAGTCGGTGCCGTCGATGGCGTTTCTGGTGTCGAAATCGACCTTGACTCCGGACGGGTCGACGTGTCTGGCGGCGACGATGCGGCCATTCGCGAGGCCATCGACGAAGCCGGATACGACATCGTCGCGGCCTAGCTGCGTAGTTCCAACCGTTGCGGTAGTTTCAAGGGCTACGGTAGAACCGTCAAGCCCTTGAAATTGATGAGCTGAGCCACATTTGGTGTAGCGCAGGTCATCAAGTTGGTGTCGGGTAATCGAATGTCAGCTCCAATCGAATGTCATCGTGCCAACGAGTGGGGTTCCTGGCTCGACGATGACGGGCGCCGAGTTCAGCTGATTCGGGGGGCCACTTTGTGGCTCAACGCAGATTGCGTGTTCTGGTTCGGTGAAGATGACCCAGTGATCAAAGCTGGAGCTAATCGAAAGTGTCAGTGCGTTTGGCCAATCGAGAACCGGCGGCAGCAACATATCGACGAAGCAGTCGTTCCATGGCTGCGGCGGCACTGGGCCGAGTTCGCCGGTTGGCACCATGTGGGCATCGAGTTTGTAGGCCGACTCGGCCAGAACCGACAACGTTGCGGTTCCGCCTCGCTCGAGGCGCCGTTTGAACCACGGATGCCAGCCGATCATGGCTGGCATTGGTTGACCCACAGCATGAACTTGAGCCGTAATCGTGAGCGCGTTTGCGGTGAGGTCGAAGTGTTGTGTGGCGAAACCGCCGAACGGCCATGGATCGCCGAGCTCGGCTCGAATTGTCTGATCATCCACCTGGCGCCAATCCGACGTGTGCAGCAGGCCGTGGTTGGCATGGGGAGCGCTTGTGATCGGGAACTTGTGGGTTGTTTCGTTCCAACGAAGGCGCCCTCGGGGGAGTCGGCCGCACCACGGAACCATCGGAAACGAACCCCAGCGGGTGGCGCGATCGTGGGGACCGACTAGTAGCGACAATCCGTCAATCACGAGCGAAGCCAGCCGTCCGCCATCGAGGTCGATTTCGGCAGCGACGCCACCTGTTTTGCGTTCAGCAGTGAGTATCACGGCTCGAATCCTAGGTAGGTGGAAGCTTCGTCAGACGGGTGTTGGTGTTGTAGTCGGCGGCATCGTCGATGGACTATCTGGCACCCACCGATCGATCTCAACGCCCGCGGCGTCGATGCTGGAGGTGATCTGTTGTTTGGCGGCGATGAACACCGACACATGGCCATAAGAAACGCGCCAAGCGAACCACCTGGGGTTCGAGTTCCTGGCGGTGTCGCGGAGTAGGAACCGGACGCTGCGTCTATCGCTGCCCGGGCCGAGGTTGAGAGTGGAACTAGGATCTGACGTGTTGGGACCACAGGGAGAAGCAATGCAGCGAGTGCCAGTTCTGGTCGCTGGAACTCGGTTGCAGATGATCTAGCGGTCGAGGAGCTGACGACGGAGCGAACCGATCCAGTCCTCGGCGAACGCGTTCGCCCGTGGGGTTCTTGCGCGGGTCCTGAAGCCCTCGGTCTCGGAGATCTTGCCAGCTGTCCGGATAGAGGGACGCAATCTCGTCGGACTCGATCGAAGATGTTCGACTGCCACGGACTCTGGGTTGGTTTGGTCGTCAGCGGCTTCGCCACGGACTCTGGGTTGGTTTGGTCGTCAGCGGCTTCGCCACGGACTCTTTGGCGGGCTGACGATTCGTAGGTCTTTTTGGGTGGCATTGATCGCTTCGATGTCTTCTGCTCGGAGCTTTAGCGTGCCAGCAGCAAGATTCTCAACTAGGCGGCCCTGATTCGAGGTCTGGGGGATCGCGGCGACATGGTCCTGAGCCAACAACCACCCAAGCGCCACTTGGGCTGGTGTCATACCAATTCGCTGCGCCACCTGAACACAGGCCGGGTCCTGAGCGACCTCGTTGCGGGCGATCGGGCAGTACGCGGTGATCAAGAGCCCCCGGTCGCGGGCCTGTTCTACAAGCGCATCTTGGCCAAGCAACGGATGGTATTCGATCTGATTTACCTCTATGGGTGCTCGATCCAGCGCAAAGTCGACCTGATCGGGCTCAAAGTTGCTGACCCCGACATGGCGAGCGCGGCCGTCTGCCTTAGCCGCAGCGAGACTTCTGAGAGTGTCGACCATGATGTCCCACTCAACTGGCCAGTGAATCAGCAGTAGATCGACATAATCGGTGCCCAACCGAACGAGGCTTTCGTCCAAAGAACGGTCGAAATCGGTCGGGTGATGATGATGATCATCGATCTTGGTAGTCAGAAAGATCTCGTGCCTAACAACGTTGCTGCTGGCCATTCCAGCACCAACCGCAGCCTCGTTGCCGTACATCTGGGCGGTGTCGAGGTGGCGATAACCAAGGTCGAGAGCGTCGTTAACGACCCCGGCTCCAGAATCGCCGGCCAAACGCCATGTGCCAAGCCCGATAGCTGGCATCGGGTCATCGCCAAGAAAGCGTTGTGGAGTGGGCACTGTTGTTGGTCTCCGAGGTGGCATTTTCTGTGTCGTGATTATCGCGCAAACCTGACCGGCTGGGGGTTACCCTCGATCACGACGGGTTCGTCGCGGCCGGATCGCGAGAGTTGACGGTAGTAGCGGCGATGATCGCGGGCGCCACGCGTATTGATCATTGCAACGTCGCGTGGACCGGGCCACTCCGTGGGTCTGTGAGGTACCGACCCGCCTTGTTCGCGATTGCCAGCAGTCAATCGCATGTGATCGCCTTAGACGCCCGTCTCGAGGGTCTGGGGGTGGAGGGTGTGTCGTGCCTGTTTGTTCTTGTTGGTGTTTGTGGCGTAGTTGTGGCCGTCTCCGTTGGATGTGTCTAGGTTTTATGACTATTTCTGTGGTTTAAGTGGAACCAGAACGTTTGTTTGATAATGTTGTGTTTATGCGAATGGCGAGTGTGCGATTTCACACATCTGATGAACTCGAGGAAATGGACCTTCCCTATGTGGAAGGACTGTTGTATGAGGTTCAGTCGATGCGTTCGCGTCTTGATGGCCAAGAAGCAACATTGCATTCAGCTATAGGTGTCCTGCGCGGTGGTATCGGTCCGCAACCGCCGAGACCGCGACCCCACCCCGGCGCCGACGACTCTGACTCTGATGCCGGTTCAGATTCAGATTCTGGTTCGGATGGCACCGACGCGGGCCCAAACGGCCGGGGTGGTGGTGGTCCTTCTGGTCGGGCTGAGCGTGAACGTTTGGCCCGTGCGAAACGGTTGGAAGCTCACCCCGATATTGCTGAGGCGTTGAACAACGGGTCGATTAGTACTGAGCAGGCTGACGCGATTATGAAAGCCAGCCTAGATCACGAAACGAAACGCCAACTGTTAGCTGATGCGGTGTGTGAGACGACTGATGAGACGTTGGCAGCCATCAAAACAGCCATACACGCCGCCGACGAAGGTGACGCTGAACGCAAGTTTCGTCGTCAACGGAACCTTCGTAAAGGGCTATGCGGTGTAGACGAAAACGGTATGACCTGGATCAACATCAACTTCGACCCCGTCACCGGCGCTGCGTTCAAAGAACTATTCGACAAAGAAGTCAGACGGCAGTTTCAGATAGACAAACTCGAACCGAACCCGTTAAAGCTTCGGTCCCCACGCAAGATCGGTGCCGACGCCTGCGCCGTCCTATTCGGAGTATCCCCAGAAGACCTAACCATCCAAGACATCACCAACGAGACCGCCGTTACTAACGCCGACGCTGCCACCCCCGAGACTTCCAGCACCAACCCA
>JAADHX010000339.1:4354-4883 GCA_013151655.1 Actinomycetota bacterium | reverse complement strand
ATACGGTCGGGTCGACAACATCTTGGCTGTCCATTCACTAAACCCCACCGGGATGGCGGCTCACCTGGCGGTGTATGAATCAGCCATGGCCGGAACCAAGTCGCTTCGCAAGGTCGAACGGGAAATGATCGCCCTAGTAGTGAGCCTTGAGAACAATTGCCACTATTGAACGGTGCATCATCGGCGAGGTCTGCGCCGGCTACTGAAGAACGACGACCTGCTAGCTGCGATCGAAGCCGACTGGACTACCGCAGACCTGTCCAAGGGCCGCAAAGCGATGCTCGGTTACGCGATCAAACTCACGCGAACTCCAGGCGCGATGGCCCAAACCGATGTCGGCTCGCTTCGTAGCGCGGGGTTCAGCGATCGTGACATCCTCGACATCACCGAAGCTGTCGCCTACTACGCCTACGTAAACAGAATCGCCGATGGGTTGGGAGTGGAGCCAGAGAGCTGGATCCCAGAATGACGATGCCGGCAATGCTGTCCGATGAAGCGGTGGCGGCGGCATTGCCGTGGGTCGACCTAA
>JAADHX010000339.1:0-4345 GCA_013151655.1 Actinomycetota bacterium | reverse complement strand
GGAGACCCTTGGTTCGGGCACGGGCGTCGCGCCCGAGCGCACGGTGCATCAAGTAGAGGTGCCTGGTGGCGCGGATGCGTCGCTGCTGCTGAAGCCAGCCTGGATTGTTGGCGATACTCTCTGCGTCAAGATCGTGACGTTCTTTCCCGACAACGGGCGAGCAAACAAGCCGGCCGTTAACAGTGCCTGCGTCTTGTTCGACGCCACCGACGGGACCCTCATCGGCCTATGCGCCGCCAACGAGCTGACCACCAGACGCACCGCCGCCGCCAGCGCCATAGCGGCTAAACACCTTGCCCGCGGCGACGCGCGGCGGTTGTTGATAGTGGGTGCTGGTGCCCTTGCTCCGGTGGCGGCCCAAGCTCACACCATGGTGCGCAACTACGAACGCATCGAGGTGTGGGGCCGTCGACCTCAAGCCGCGGATGCCGTCACCGACGAACTCCGAGCGGTGGGCCTGCCGGCCGTAGCGAGCACCGATCTCGATGAGAGTGTCGCCTCCGCCGACGTTGTTTGTTGTGTCACCAGTGCGACCGCGCCGCTGGTGCGAGGCACCTTGCTTCGACCAGGCACTCACCTCGACCTCGTCGGCGGGTTTGCGCCTCACATGCGCGAAACCGACGACGAAGCGATTCGCCGGGCCAGCATCTTTGTCGACACAGTTGCCGACGCACTCAAAGCTGGCGACCTGTCGCAGCCCCTGGCTGACGGCCTGATTTCGCGTGCCGACGTTGCCGCGGATCTGGTCGATCTGATCACCCGAAATCATCGCGGCCGCGCCAACGCCGACGAGATTACGTTGTTCAAGTCGGTGGGTTTGGCCCTTGAAGATCTCGCCGCTGCGAAGCTTGCGTTCTGAACAAGCGCTTCGCGGCGTTATCGTCGATGACTATGAGTGACGACGCTGCCAACGAGGCCAGTTTTCCCCAAACCGCCTACGACCCCCAAGTCGACGGAGCGCACATGGATTTCGATGGCCGGATGTCCTACTCGGACTACCTCGGCCTTGATGCCATACTCGGCGCGCAGAACCCGCTAACGGACACTCATGACGAGATGCTGTTCATCATTCAGCACCAAACGTCCGAACTCTGGATGCGACTAGTGCTCCACGAGTTATCTGCCGCTCGCGATGCCATCGCAAGCGACGAGCTTGAAGCATCGTTCAAAATGCTCGCGCGGGTCAGCCGAATATTTGATCAGCTCAATAACGCGTGGAACGTCCTGCGAACGATGACTCCTAGCGAGTACACCCAGTTCCGCGATGCACTCGGTCAGTCGTCGGGGTTTCAGTCATACCAATACCGCCAGATCGAGTTCGTCGTCGGAAACCGAAATCGGGCCATGATCCGTCCGCACTCGCACAATTCCGAGATTGCAGAGCTACTCGCACTTGAGTTGACAAAGCCGAGCCTGTACGCCGAGGCCATTGGAGTGTTGGCCCGCGGTGGTTTCGACATATCGTCCTCGGTTCTAGAGCGCGATGTTGGAACCACCCACGTTGCCGACGAGAGCGTGGTCGCCGCGTGGGCTCGGGTTTATGAGGACCCTCAGCGCTATTGGACCTACTACGACCTGGCCGAAAAGCTGGTCGACTTGGAGGACTACTTCAGGCGTTGGCGGTTCAACCACGTCACGACCGTCGAGCGTGTCATCGGGTTCAAGCGAGGTACCGGAGGCACCGGTGGTGTCCCATACCTGCGTCGCATGCTCGATGTGGTGCTGTTTCCCGAGTTATGGCAGGTCAGAACTGTTCTGTAAGTCGGGTCAGTGGGGTGGCGCGGCGAGGTCGCGGTAGCGACCGAGATGGGAGCGAACCTCGGGGTCCGGGTGTTGTTCGAGTAGCCACAAGCAGTGATCGCGGGCTCCGTAGACGTCGTGCCAGATTGCACAGAGGTTGAGAGCGCGCTGAACATCGAGCGAAAACAAGTTGTCCGGTTTCGGAAAAAACACAGCATCACCCCAGCCGAGGCGCCGTGGTGGTCCGATCGGTATGTTATCGAGAGTGCGCATCCGATAGGGCTGCAGGTGGTGGAACCAATACAGGTCGTAGCCGGCGAGATCTAACTCACGCCACACCTCCCAGCCCAGCGGTTGGTCGTTGTACAGCGGGAAAAACTCAAGTTCGGTGTGCACGGCAACTGCTGCAGCGAGAACGTTCTGGGCGTTGGCCAGCACATCGCGTTCGGCCGCCTGCACATCGAGCTTGATGAAGTCGGATCCAGCTGCGGCCGCGACATCGTCAAGCCGCACGGTGTCGATCTGATAGGTCTCGGCCAGCGCCATTTCTTCACCGACCTCCAACAAGTCGAGAGTGGTTCGCGGGTTTGGCGGATACAAAGACGATGTGACGCCTGCATGAGTCTCATAGAACTGTCTGGCGGTTCCGTCGGCGACGCAACTTTCAACAACCGTCGCGTATGGGTGCTTTGCCGCTGCGGCCTTGGCTCGTTCAGGGGTGGGCTCAAAGCATGTCAGTCGTGTGCCTGGAGTTCGTAGGAGGGCACCGTAAACGTCGTCTTCGTAGTCCAGCGGAGCCGCTCCAATGTCGGTGACGAGCAGGTCGGGCGTGGCCGACGCTAGGTCGGAGTCGGCCCACAGGCGTCGTTGTTGTGGTGCGGCGAAGTTGCGTCGAAACGGCGCATTGGCTACAGCCTCGTCCGAAGCTAACAGCCCGGCGATCAACTCCGAAGCCGACACACCTTCCTCCACCCGAGCGGCCCAGCTAGCCAGTCCGTCGGGGTCCGGTTGGCGACCGAGTATTGCTTCGAACAAGACCGTGACTAGCTCGTCTGCGTTAGACATCGGGTCCATTGTGACCTGTCTTCACCAGCGGCACGGGTATGGGACGACCCTGTGATTGCTGACTCAGCAGCGATGGTCGATCCCGTCGAGTTGAGCGGCTCGCAATTCGACTATGACATCACTGTGACGGTAGTGGCGATTGTGAGTTGCACCGCGATGCTCAGCGGCAGCCCAGACCTGATGTAATCACCGAACCGATAGCCGCCTGGGCCGTACACCATGGTGTTCGTCTGATAACCAATCGGCGACAAGAACGATGTCGAAGCGGCGACTGCAACAGCAATGGCCATTAGGCGTACATCGATTCCTGCGGGACCGGCGATTGCTAACGCTATGGGCAACACCACGACAGCCGCAGCGTTGTTAGTGATGATTTCGGTGAGCACCGAGGTAGTGAGAACTATGGCCAGTACGAGGCCGAACGTTCCCATCCCGTCGAAGCCCGTAACGAAGCGAGCTGCGATGACGCCAGCAAGCCCGCTCTGTTGAACCGCTGCGCCTAACCCAAACGCAGCGCCAATTAGCAGCACAACATCAAGATCAACCGACCGTTTGGCTTCGTCGAAGGTCAACACTCGGCTCGCGATCATTACCGCAGCGCCAAGGAGAGCCCCCTCCATCGTCGACACCACGCCAAGGGCCGAGAGCGCCACAAACGCGGCAAGAGTTGCGGCCACAACAGGTGCCTTGGAGTCGGCGGCTGGTGCGGGGGCATCGAGGGCCGCCACCACCAGGAAATCCGGACCCTGAGCCCATCTGGATCTGAAGTGGTTACCAGCCACGACAACCAGAGTGTCGCCGTGGCGAAGCCGAATATCGCCGAGTTTGCTGTCAAGGCGATGTCCGGCCCGGTGAACGGCGAGGACAGCGGCGTCGTATCTCGCTCGGAAGTCGGCTTCGCGCAGGGTGTGGCCAGCAATAGGGGACATTCGACCAACGACAACCTCGTACAGCCCGCGGCCGGCGACATCGAGTGTTGCGATCGATTCGCGGTCGACGCCAACCAGGCCAGGCATTCGTTGTAGGTCCAGTACGTTCGATACCTCGCCGGCAAACGCCAGAACGTCACCTGTCTGAAGGACCACTTGGCGTCCGACCGGAGCGATCGACTGCTCGCCTCGTTGGATCTGCACGAGGTAGACGCCAGACAACTTTCGCAGCCCAGCGTCTTCGACTGTGCAGCCGGCAACCGAGGCGTCGTCGGTCACCATCATCTCCATCAGGAACTCGCGAGTTTCGGCGTTGAGCTGGTCTGGGGCGGTGGTCCGCTGCCTCAACAGCGGGATCGAAATACCAAAGAGTACGACTAGCCCAACAACGGTGACCGGTAGACCCACTTTGGCCACCTCGAATATGCCCAGGGGGTCCTCGCCGGTGTCTTGAAGGAGGCCAGAGACGACCAGGTTTGTCGATGTGCCAAGCACCGTGAGTGTTCCACCGAGGATTGCGGCATATGACAGTGGGAGCAGGTAGCGCGAGGCGTCGCGGCGCTGACGGCGGGACCAAGAAACAACGTCGGGTATCAGCATCGCCACCAACG
>JAADHX010000373.1 GCA_013151655.1 Actinomycetota bacterium | reverse complement strand
TACCACCAAGGTTTTGAATACCTGGCCTGGTTCGACGCCGAGCGCGTCGGCTGCTTCGAGCCCGTATGGCCCGCGGGCTGGGTCGTGTTCGTAGCTGAGAACCCGGTGAGCGCAGCCGTCGTTGACGACCTCGTCAACGCCTGGAGTCACCGCTTACAACCTGCCTACCGCGAAATCGGCTACCCACAGCGAGCCCACGAACAGCACCAAGCAACTAGCTGCTACGAAGGCCACAACAACAGGAGCTGGCAGCTTCTTCTCACCGACACGCGAGCCAGGGTCGAGCACCAACACCGCCAGCGCGCCAGTCACTAGAC
This sequence comes from Actinomycetota bacterium, assembly GCA_013151655.1. Lineage (GTDB taxonomy): Bacteria > Actinomycetota > Acidimicrobiia > Acidimicrobiales > Poriferisodalaceae > JAADHX01. The sequence continues at coordinate 4,036 of JAADHX010000373.1, read as the reverse complement.
CACCTAGATGGCCGCCGATCGAGATGTTGGGCACCACTAGGGATATCACGATGTTGATCACGATCATGCTGCCTATACCTGAGCGCCAAACATCGATACCACGGCGCCGGCCAAGCACGGCCATGGCACCCATCAAGCCATAGATAGCACCCGAAGCCCCGACAGTAATAACTCTGGCATCAGCAAACAGCAGCGCACCGACGGAACCACCGAATAGAGCAACGGCATACAACCCCGCGAATCGACCGAGCCCGATCGATCTCTCGAGCAACGACCCCAACTGAAACAGCACCAACATGTTGAACGCCAAGTGCATTACCGAGCCGTGTAAGAATGCGCCCGTCACGACGCGGTACCACTCGCCGTGGAGGTCAATGGCAATCGCGTTGGTCGCGAGGTCAATCTGAGTGGGGCTTCTCGGCGCCGCCGCCAGGAACATCACCACGTTGATGCCGATGAGCCAATAGGTCACATACGGCTTACCCATGGCTGCAGCGGTTCTGAGCCGCTCAGTTGTCGAAGGAGCAGCCGCCTTGCGACACTCGAAGCAGTGCGAACCCACCGAGGCAGTCTTCAGGCACTCCGAACAGGCGGGACGGCCGCATCGGGTGCAGTGCCTCCCGGTTTCGCGGTCGGAATGACGAAAACACGACTCGTTCACACCGTTCACGCTACCGGTGACGATCCCAAAGCTGGCCTCGCTAAGCGGAAAGGGTGACCATGCCAGGACTCACCGTCAGGCATCAAACAAGAACAGCAGAATCCAGAAGTTCGAGTTCGGCGTAGCGGCGATCGAGCACTTCGTCGGTCGGCCCGCCCAGCCAGTCGAGACCGGCCTGGTAAAGGGACCGCACATCGGTCTCAGGCGTGAGGTCGCCATCGGTGAGGCGGCCAAGATCCCAGCCTCCCCGAAGCCCGCCGAGAACCGCCGACCCCATCATGAACTGAACTCCGGCCCGTCCGTGGTCGGTTCCTCGGCTGCCGTTCTGCACGACACGACGTCCGAACTCCGATGTCGTCATAACCAACACGTCATCAGCGCGGCCAACCGCTTCCATCCGATCGAGGAACGCCGCGACGCCACCGAACACATCGCTGAGCAACTCTTGATGAGCGTCGAGTTGGTTGGCATGAGTGTCGAAGCCCCCACCGGAAACCACGATCACCTCGGTGCCTAACTCGCGTTCGATCAGCCCGCCAGCAGTCGCCAACAAGCTGGTGAACGAGGGACGTCGCGAGAGCTCCTGGGAGGTGTCGGTAGACCCAGCCACAATTTCGGCGAATAGGTCTACCGACTCAAGGGCAGTAGCGGTGGCGACTGCGGTTTGGTCGGACCCGAGCCCGAGGCGTTCCAGACCATCTCGATATGAGGAGATATCAAGGTCCCTGGCATTATTAAGGTTGAAGTTCCCAGGGTCGACCACCGTGGTGCTCGGAACCAGTTCAGAGGCGAGTGCCTTCCCGCGACCGCCCAGCGCTATCGAACGCATCGGGTTGCCGCTACCGTCATCGGTTAAGTCGAGCCATCGCCCCAGCCAGCCAGTCGAACTTACCGTTCCTGGTCGGGCCGAAAACCAGTCGTCCATGGCTGCGAAATGAGAACGGCTCGACCCCTCGTAACCCACGCCCGCGACAGCGGCCACGTTGCCATCGTTCCATCGGGCCAGCAGAGGTTCAAACGCCGGGTGAAGGCCGTGGCCAGATCCATCGGCGATCGCGAGCACCTCGCCTTGATTGATCGACACATCTGGCCTGGCGTCGAAGTAACGGCCATCGTCTGGCACGAGAGTATTGAGGGCGTCGTTGCCGCCGTTCATTTGCACCACCACCAACACGCGGCCAGCCGTCGAGACGGCCGGCGCGGTGGTCACTGGAACCTCGGTACCACCGGTTGGATCCGCCGTGATTGTCGGGTCGACGCTGCCGATGGATGTGGTGGTGGATAACGAGCTTGTTGGTGCTGCTCCATTGGCGCCGTTTCCAGTGTTGGAAAATGCGGTGTACCCGACTGCGGCAGTCGCTCCCGCGACGCTCATTGTGCTTAGAAACCGTCTGCGATCCATTTCGTAACCTTTCGTTCGTGCGTGGTGGCGCTACCGCCGGACGACCTCATCGGTCACGAGCGCCAGTGCCAGCCGCTCTGCGGTTGCGCTAACTGAGGTGATGACCTCGGCGTTTGCGTCTGAGAATCCTGAGTCCACGCCCAGAAGTGAGGCCAGCGCCGCCATGTCGCCGCGCTCGGCGGCGGCTCTGGCTGCGGAGTCGGGTGGGGTCAGAGCACCAAGCGCCAACGCGACGTTGGCCCGACCAATGGTGGCAGTGGCGGTTAGCCAGGCGTCGCCGCGGGGCCAGCCCGCAACATTGGGAGGAGCGAGCGGGACCTGGCCCATGCCATGGAGGCCTCGCACCAGGCGACCGTCGATTGTTGGAATCTCGAGGGCTCTGGCCGCCGAAACAAGCCACGCCACCGGGCCAGCGGCCTCGCGCTGAAGTTCGGGTTGGTGTTCGAGCCCGTAGGTCAGAATCGATCGTAGAAGCGGTCGAAAGCGATAGCCATCGTTGGCAAACTCGACACCCATCGCAGCTGTGGCGGTGGTATCTACGCCGGGACCAAGAAGATGTCTGGCGATACTGCGAGCAACAAAGGGCCCACATGCTGCATGACCTAGAACAGCCTCAATGACCGTTTCGACATCGCGAACCCCGGACCGGCCTAGATAGGTCTGGGGGGTATCGTCATGTCGTCGCGGTCGGAAGATTCCGCTGGTTGTGCTGTTTCCGCGTCGCGGTGATGTCCAACCAGTAAGTGCAATCGCCCCAGCCTGCACATCGGCCTCGGTGTAGTTACCGATTCCAAGGGCGAACAACTCGAGCAGTTCGCGGCTGTAGTTCTCGTTTGGAGCTCCGGCCACCGAGTCGGCGCCGTCGAGGTATCGAAGCATGGCGGCGTCGGTGGTGATCTCACGAAGTAGTGCGCCGAGGTTGCCATCGAGGCCGAGCCGGCGAAATCGCCTGACCTGGACAATGAGGGCGTAGGGATTACGAACCTTGTCGAGACCAGATACCAGATGCCCGTGCCAGAACCAAGCCATCTGTTCAACGAGAGGGCGCGGGCCTGTGGCCATCGCGTCGACCCACTCAGAGATGGCCTGACCGGCGAGGTCTCGGCCCGCTGGGCCAGGCTCGTAGTTCTCGTAGTCTGTGTCGATCCAGGGTTCTGGTGTCGGCGCTACATCATGAGCATCGGGGTCCACGAACCAGTCGATCGCGTCGGTCTCCGACAAATTGCCGATGATGTTCAGATCGCCAGGGCCTGGCCCGAATCCGGCATGGTTCCATAACCACGAGGCTGCCGACAGACCAGTGGTCTGGCGCTTTAGAAGGCGAAGTTCCATCGTGCATCCTCATCTTGGAAGTGTCGGGTCTGGGCCGCTGGCAGGGTCGAGCCTGCGGAGCTTGTGACAACACGATGAAGCGTCGATGTGATGAAGATGTGAGCGATCAGCGAGGGTCGCGTGCGGATCTTCCGTCGTATTCGGCAATAAACTGAGCGGCGGCATACTGAAGGCCGATCGACCAAGTCGGGTATGCGTGCACTGTCTGGGCCAGGCGCCCGGCGAACATCTTGGTTCGAATGGCCAGTGCAACCTCACCGGCCAATTCGCCGGCTCGGTCGGCCACGATGGTGGCACCGATGAGGCGACCTCCTCCGGCCATACCGCTCGCCTTTCGAGGAACGGCGATGAGTTTGATGAAGCCGTCGGCACGATTGACCGCAACGGCCCTGTCGACGGCACTCAACGGAACCTCGGCGACCTTGGCCCCTTTGATGCTCCTAGCCTGTTCCTCGGTGACCCCAACCTGAGCGACTTCTGGCGACGTGAAGGTAACCCATGGAATCTCGCCTGGGTCGTAGCGGTGTTTGCGAACCTTGGTCATTCCGACCCGTAGAGCGTTCTCGGTCGCCAACCTCGCCTGGTGACCAGCAGCGTGGGTGAACTGAAGACCACCAATAGCGTCGCCAACTGCGTACACG
>JAADHX010000066.1 GCA_013151655.1 Actinomycetota bacterium | reverse complement strand
GTCGGAAGCGACAGCGAAACCTTGAGTCCTTAGGCGCCAGATCGTACGAGCGGCTAGACAGAGGTCGTGAAGGACCTTCAAGAGATAGCCGCGACCATCGGCAGCCTGCCAGTCGTTCTGCAGGCGTTGTTGGAGCCTGTCGATCAAAGCTGCCTAACCATTCGGCCAGAACCAGGGGAGTGGTCGATTCTCGAAGTTATTGGCCACTTGGTCGCAACCGATAGCGGAGGTTTCCGCGATCGCATCCAGGCGATCGTCCATGGGCAGCCTGAGATTGCAGCCTTCGACCCGTGGGAGGCGATCGATGCCCGCGATCACGTCGCGCTGAGTTTGACGGATCTGCTGAAGGAGTTGACCCAAGAGAGGGCAACCTCGGTCCGATTCGTGAGCGGCCTAGACGAGGCCGACCTCTCGAAGACCGCCAGCTACGGCGTGCATGGAACCTTTACCGCTGGCGACTTCGTCCACGAATGGCCGTTCCACGACCAGGATCACATTCAACAGATCCTCGATATTCTCAAGGCGAACTACCTGCCGCATATGTCTTCAACTATGCGTCGAGCCCTGACTTCGCATGACGAGTAGCGCTGCCATGACTAGCGATGCCTCAGCGCTAGGTTCGGTGGTGCATCTTGAGGACTACCCGATTCATGCCCTCGGATCGCGACGGGGAAGGCTCCTCGTTGCCGACTGTAAACGGCAGCTCACCGAACACGGAGTGTGTTCGTTGCCGGCGTTCTTAACTGGAGCCGCGATCAAGGCGACGACCGAGGCCGGCGACCGACTGGCCAACCAGGCGTGGCACGCCAACCAAACCCACAACGTGTACTTCACTAGTCCAGACACCAGCGGCACAGATGACCTTCAGCCTGGCGATCCACGGACGTTTCAAGTCCGGTCGTCCCAGCATGCGATTGCCTACGATCTACTACCTGAGGACCTTCCGATCCGCAGGCTGTACGAAAGCGACGAGATGACCCGATTCGTCGCCGCAGTCCTTGGGTTTGACCAGATCTACCGAAGCATCGACCCCTTGGACGCACTTGAGATCTCTCTGTACGGCGATGGAGACGAGTTGGGATGGCATTTCGACAACAGCGAATTCTCGGTGACACTTATGCTCCGCGAGCCCGCCAAGGGTGGCCATTTTGAGTTCCATCGCACAATCCGCTCAGAGTCCAGCGAGTGCTACAACGATGTCAATGCCGCGATCAGCGGTTCGGGGGCCCGGCCGCAGCGCCTCGTAACAGCACCAGGCACCTTGGCTTTGTTCCGCGGTCGATACGCCCTGCACCGGGTTACGCCCGTCGTTGGGTCGGTGACACGAATGAACACCGTCCTTACCTACGGTACCGAGTCTGACATGTGCCTCAGCGAACTGACGCAACGCTTGTTCTACGGCCGGCGAGTCAAGCCGCCCGGAGTCAACTGACCTCAGCCAGCGTCTAGTTGGGCCGTGAGTTGTTCGACAATGTCGGGCGGAACAAAGTTGTTCTCGTCTGTTGTTTCGGCTTCGACGAGTTCGACGATGCGCTGAACAACTTCAGCTGGATCCATCTGGTCTGATTTCACCATTTCGCCCACGACCTGGAACAGTTCGGTCGCCGGTGCGTTCACAGCCGAACTATCAAACCACTCCCACATCGAATCGGCCATCTGATCGTTGAAACCGGTGAGGTAGGGGCCCGGATTCAGCAGGGTTACGTCGATACCTTGCATGGCTAGCTCGGAGCGCATGGTCTTGCCCATCGCTTCGAGGGCATGTTTGCTCATGGTGTATGGCCCAAAGGTCGGTCCGGCAACGACGCCCGCGATCGACGAAACTATTATCACTCGGCCAGAACCCTTGGCGACCATCGCGGGCACGGCGGCTTGGGTGACTGCGAGGGTGCCAAACACGTTTACCTCAAAGACGTGTCTGACTACCTCGATTGGTACATCAACGAGTGGACCCGTGCGACCAGCGCCGGCGTTGTTGACAAGGACGTCGACATCCCACTGGCGGATCTTGTCGACATCACTGGTAGTGATGTCGATCTTCTCGACTTGAAGCTGCGGTGCTTCGGCCGCGAGTTCGTCGGCTTGTTGTTGAGTCTCGGTCGTGGCGATCACGGCATGGCCGCGGCCTGCTAGGGCCAGGCTCGCGCCCTTTCCGAAACCCGATCCGGCTCCGGTAATCAGAACAGTTATTGACATAGGTCCCCCAGATTGTCGAGCTTGCCTACTCAGTATGGCTGAGACCCAACAGGTTCGAGGAAGTGCTGATGGTCGCCCCATTTCCTACATGTACGTTGCCGGCGACCGATTGGAACGCCGTGGCTATGATGTCGGGACTTGTGTTGGCGCTTCCTGACGCCGTCCTTGTTGTCGACATGGAGGGCGTCGTGCTCGGCGCGAATCCAGCCGCAGAAGAACTTTTTGGGGTGACGATCGACGAACGCGTGGGCGTTCCGTGTTTCGACCTGATCCATTCGGGCGACCTTGAGATGGCCCTTGTATCGCTGACGAGCATGGGCGAACACGAGATTGGTAGTCCGATCGAAATCAGGGTGAAGGCCGCCGACGGCTGGCGACTTGTCGAAGTTCTTGGCGCACAGTTCAGCGACGAAGACATCGACGCCGGCATCATCCTCGCAATTCGAGACCTGACCGATCGACGCAAGTACGAGATTGCCCAGGGCGACGAAGCCGTGTTCAGGGCTCTGATGCAAAACGCAGTTGGGTTGACAGTATTGATCGATCCGCAGGGCACCATCGAAACAACGTCGGTGGCTATCACCAGAGCACTCGGTTACGACCCTCCAAAGGTTGTCGGAACCGAATTTGGTGGTCTTGTTCTCGACGCCGACCGTGGGGCATTCGAAGGAGCTCTCGCTCGATGCATCGCTCCGACAACCGAGGGTGAGGTCTCCATAGAAGTCAGGCTGATGTCTCGTGATGGAACTTCCGAAGCGCCGTATCAGCTGGTTCTTGTTGACTTAGTGAACGATCCAAGCGTCGGTGGAGTCGTGGTCACTGGCCATGAGATCTCCGAACTACGAGCTGCCCGCGAGGAGCTAGCGAGGCTGGCCTACTTCGACGGCCTAACTGGTTTGCCGAATCGTGCCGCTCTGATCACCGAGCTCGAAAGTCGATTGCGGCCAGCTCGAGGTGAAAGGCGCGAAACGATTGTTGCATTCCTCGATCTTGATCGCTTCAAACCCGTCAACGATTTGTTCGGTCATGCCGCTGGTGACGAGTTGCTAACTGCGCTTGGTCGGCGTCTTGAAGGTTGTCTGCGAGCCACCGACTATGTCTCCCGGTTTGGGGGAGATGAGTTCGTGGTTCTCGCCGATCCGACCGGTGATGAGCCCCTCTCTGGGCTCGTAGCCAGGTTGGAAAACGCGGTGGCAGAACCGTTCTCGCTGTCGGTCGGCACTGTTCAGGTGTACGCCAGCATCGGGGTGGCGACCGCCAACAGTGGCGATGACCTCGACTTCGTAATGGCCGAAGCCGACGCCGCGATGTATGCCGAGAAGCACCGACGTCGCGGTGTCGAGTCCGGCCGCTCGCGACCGATGGGGGAGAGGCGGGCCTTAGCTGAGTCGATTGATCGCGCCTTCGACGACGAAGAATTCGAGCTCTGGTACCAACCAATCGTCGACCTTGGCTCTGGGCGAATCACTTCGTTTGAGAGCCTCATCAGGTGGAGGCACCCTGAGCGGGGGCTGCTGTCGCCTGCCGCGTTTCTCGATATCGTCGAAGACCTAAGTCGTGACGACGATCTCGCCGAGTTTGTACTCGCGTCCGCGGTTAGGGATATGGCGGTCGTGCGCGACGCTATCGGTCGAGACATGGCGTTCGCGGTGAACGCGTCAGCGAGCCAGTTCACCGATCCTCAGTTCGCGACGTTGGTGCGCGACACCATCGCTGCCGCCGGTATTGAAACCAGGTGGCTGACCGTAGAAGTCTCTGAACGGTCCATTCTTGAACGTCCAGCCAGCGGTCCGTCGATTACCTCAAGCGCCGGATTGGCGGCACTAGCCGCTACGGGGGTACGCATCGCGGTCGACGACTTTGGTACGGGGTATTCGTCTCTAAGTCACCTGGTGTCGTTCCCGATCGACTCGATCAAGGTCGATCGATCGTTTGTCAGCCGCATGACCATTGACCGGCACTGTATGTCGGTCGTTAGCGCGCTCGTTGGGCTAGCAATGTCGATGGACATCGACATTGTGGCCGAAGGAATAGAGACCCCAGATCAACTGAACGTTCTGATCGAACTCGGTTGCCACAAGGGCCAAGGTTTCTTGATGTCTCGACCGGTTCCGCTGCAACAGGCATTGGAACTAATCGAGACGACCGGCGGGCAACTAA
>JAADHX010000067.1 GCA_013151655.1 Actinomycetota bacterium | reverse complement strand
ACAAGTTTCAAAACGGTCTCTACCCCGTCGGCGTTCTTGAGATCGACACCTAACGAGCGGCGACCTCGAGCCAAGACGTCGATGCCGCGGGGCGCCTCGCCAGTGACGTTGGCGGCCCGGTCGATTCGAATAACCTCAGCACCCATGTCTGAGAGCATCATTGCGCAAAACGGCGCGGGCCCAATGCCCTGAAGCTCAATGATTCTAACGCCCTCTAGTGGGCCCATAGCTGTTCCTTGAAGGTGTCGAAGATGCGGCGGCTAGTTCGAGAAGCTAGGAAGCACGATCGGCCAGTTCGACCATCTCGTCGACGTAACTTGGCCACAGCGTTGCCGGTAGATCGTGGCCCATGGTGTCGTAGACAACCAACTTTGCGCCGTCGATGGCTTCGGCTGTCGCGTGTCCGCCCGAAACGTCGATGAGAGTGTCGATGCCCCCGTGCAGAACCGTGCAAGGAACATCGACCGACTTGAGTCGATCGGTGCGGTCGCCGTCTGCAATTACTGCCGCTAGCTGATGCACTGCTCCGACAGGGTGGAACATCCGGTCGTACTGCGCACCCGCGTAGCTTGCCATTTCGTCCCAGTCGATGTCGGCGCTGGCATAGGTGTGTCTGGCTGCGAGGTCGGCGGCGATGTGGGCCTCACGCTCCAGCGGTGGAACTGCCATTAGGGCGGCGCTGGCTTCGGGAGTGGCGCGACCAACGTCGGAGGCTCCCGTGGTCGACATGACCGAAGTTATCGACAGCACACGATCCCAATGGTTGATAGCCATGGTCTGGACAATCATGCCGCCCATCGACATCCCCCAAATGTGGGATCGAACAATGCCGAGTGCATCGAGGACGGCCATCCCGTCGAGCGCCATGTCGGACAATCCATAACTCGCCGGCGAATCGAGGCCCTTGTTGAGCGCGTCGCGCGTGGCCACAAGCGAGGGCGGTTTAGCCGCTGTCTTAGAGCTGAGCCCCACGTCGCGATTGTCGTAACGCACAACGTAGAAACCGGCATCAGCTAACAGCTGGCAGAAGTCGCGGCGATAGGCAATCAGCTGACTACTGAGACCGCAGACTAACAACAGCGCCGGGTCCGAATTGTCGCCGACGGTTTCGTACTCAATCTCGACAACGCCGTTTGTGGTCCTCACGCCCGACTACATCCGATCCAGGAGCTCGCGACGTTTCGTCTCAAACTCTTCTTCGCTCACGAGGCCCTGCTGGCGGAGATCTTCTAGCTCACGAATCTTGGCGGCGATCCCTTCGGCGGGGTCGGCGACCTGAACCAACCGCCGAACCTACGTTCATGGCGCCGGTCGATCTGACGGTAGATCTCGTTCTGGATGGCCTCTGGCTTACGCACGTTCGAAAAACGCGATTGGCCGGACTCGCCAGCTGACTCGATGAGAAGGTCGCCTGCGCCGATGATGCGCTCGAACAACGATTGACGGAAGTTGATGTTGTCGATGCGATCGATCGGCAGTTCGACGCCGCGTTTGGTGAGCACACCAGTGCGAAAGATCAGGCGCTCGTTCGAAAGCACGAAGAACGTTGTGGCCCACTTGCCGAACACCACGCCTACGTTTAGCAGCGCAGCAACAAGTAAGAACCATCCGACGTAGGCCACGGGCGTGCCCGGACCAGCCTGTATGAGCACGGCAATAACTAGAGCAAGCAACACGAATACCGTCGACTGAGCAAATATCCACCAGTGCGGCTTCAGATTAAGAATCCGCTCTTCGCCATCGTTGAGATAACCATCCGGAAACGCCATTCGACAAATCCTACTTCAAAGCCTTTCGGACCGAGCAACCCACCGCCACGGTGCACAAACCCCACCCAAAGCGTTTCGGACCGACGGCGGGTGACGATATCGTCGAGGCGTGGCGACTAGGGCGATACGACTCGACGAGGCCCAACAGGTCGCGGTCGATCATCAAGGACCGACGCTGCGCATTTTGGCCGGGCCCGGGTCGGGAAAGACACGCGTTCTGACCGCACGGATCGTCAGGCGCGCCGATGAAGAAATCGACGCGAGGCGCGTTCTTGCCCTGACCTTCACTCGACGAGCGGCGGCCGAACTGCGAAGTCGCATCCGTCGGGCCGAGATCAGAGACATTGGTGCTGTTGGCACGTTCCACGCAGTGGCGCTACAGCAGCTCCGGATCTATCGAGCCGACCACGACAAGTCGCCGCCCATCATCGTGTCAAGTCGATTCGCGGTGCTTCGTTCGTTGGTCGATGGGTCAAACGCAGCCGAGCTCGTTCGCCGGGCCGACGATGCGATCGGTCGAGGCATCCCGGTCGACCGAATCCGCGATAGTCGGGTCGCCGCGGTTGTGGATCGATACGAGAAACATCTTCGAAGACGGGGACTGCTCGACTTCGACGGAGTGCTCGACGAATGCACCAGGCTCCTCCAGACCGACAAACGATTCGCCCAAGCACAACGTTGGCGGTTCAGACACATCTTCGTCGATGAGTACCAGGACCTCAACGGCCGCCAGTTCAACCTGTTGCGGGCTTGGATAGGCGATCGCGATGATCTGTGTGTCGTGGGCGACGCCGACCAGGCTATATACGAATGGAACGGCGCCGACGCCCGCTACCTTCGCGACTTCGAGCACTGGTTTCCCGGTGCCCACACAGTTCAGTTGACGACAAATCACCGTTCGAGCGGCGCGATCGTGAATGCGGCTCACGCGGTGCTGGGCGAACGGTCCGTGTTGGTGCGAAAGCCCGAAGGGGCGGTTCCCCAAGTCTCAGAACACACCAGTACCTTCGACGAGGGCAACGAACTAGCGCGACGTCTGCGTTGGCGACACGGTGAAGGAGACAACTGGCGCGACCACGCCGTACTCGCACGCACAAATGCTCAGCTCGACACAGTCGCCGACGTCTTGCGACGAAACGACATACCACATCAAGTGCGAGGAAAGGGCGGCCTGTCGAGGCTGCCTGCGGCCGAACAAACCACCGAACTGCTAAGAACGTCTGGCGACGACTTCTCGACGCTGTTGGTCGACTTGGAACTCGACGAGGTCGACTCGATATCTGCCGATCAGCCTGAGGTTGCGGCAATCATTGATCTAGCGAAGGACTACCTCTCGAGCGACGTCGCGCCATCAGGAGGCGGGTTTTCGCAATGGCTTCGCACCATCAGAGCCGGAGACTCCACCGACAACGAAGATGTGGTCGATCTGGCCACATTCCACGGCTCCAAGGGCCTCGAGTGGCCCCACGTCACCATCGTTGGCGCCGAAGAGGGTTTGTTTCCGATGAACGAGTCTGCCGAAGAGACTCGGCTTGCCTACGTTGCGGTAACTCGGGCGGAGCGGTCGATCCATCTTTCGTGGTGCCGCACCCGGGACGGCGAGCGCCGTAAGCCAACCCGCTGGCTTAGCGATATCGAAGCCATCGGAGCTCCAGACGTGCCAGCAACTTCTGTGCAACTTGCAGACCACATTGCCAGGGCCAGGGCCGCGGCTCTTGGCTCGGACGTTGTCGAACGAAAATGTCGACTAGATCGCTGGCGGAACGACGCGGCCAAGGCTCGCCGGATTTTGCCGCAGTCGGTGTTGCGCGATGACCTCGTCGAGGCGATAGCCAGGAGCGGACCGACAACACAAGAGGAACTTCTCGCCGTAACCGGGCTTAGCGTCTTGCGTGTCGGGCGCGATGCGGCCGCAATTCTCATGGCCGCAAACACGGCAGCCGATGAAGTGCCAACCGCCGAAGTGCCAGACACGATTGAGCCTGATACCGACCGAACCGCTACCGAAACTTAGCGGGTCACGTCAAGAAACACTGGAGCATGATCTGACGGCAACTTGCCCTTCCTGGCGGTGCGGTCAACGAGTGAAAACGTCGAGGCCTCGGTGAGCGATGTGCTCGTCAGAAGGAGATCGATCCGCATACCTTCACGCTTATGGAAAGCGCCACCCCGATAGTCCCACCATGAGAACAGTCCAGGCTCTTGGTGGTGCTCACGAAACACATCGGTGAGCCCCCAGTCGTATAGCCGAGCGAGCGCATCACGTTCGGGTTTCGTGACGTGGGTTCCGCCCGAGGTCTTTGTGGTGTCCCATACATCGATATCGGCCGGCGCGACGTTGAAGTCGCCAGCGACCAGGACATCGTTCGAAGGCGCAGCCACGGCATCGATGTGATCGTGGAGACGGTCTAGCCACGCGAGCTTGTACTTGTAGTGGTCATCGTCGACGGCCCGACCGTTGGGTACGTAGACCGAAGTGACACAGACGCCAGCGGTCGTGGCCGTGATTAGCCGAGCCTCTTGGTCGGGGTCGAGGCCGTCGGCGAACGAATGGTGGACGTCATCGAGGGGTTCTCGCGACAAGATGGCGACACCATTCCAGCGTCCCTCTCCGACATGAACCGAGTGGTAGCCAAGGTCCATGAAGCGGTCGTGAGGAAACTGCTCGTTGGCCATCTTGGTCTCTTGCAAGCAGACCACATCGACATCGCAATACCCAAGCCACTCATCGACGCGGTCTTGGCGGGCCTTGAGTGAGTTGACGTTCCAGGTCGCAAGTCGCACCGCCTCACCATAGCCACCTGGGTGCTCACAACACGGGTGATCTACGATGACCTTAAGAGAGGGGCTACCGATGGCCAGAGTCGATTTCGATATCGCAACCAAACGCCGAACACAGTACGAGACGTTCGAGGTTGCCACGATCACGCCGCACCTCGGAGCTGAGATAACCGGACTCGATCTTTGCAACCTAACCGGGGCACAGTTAGCCGACATCAAGACGGCGTGGGCCGATTGGAGCGTGTTGGTGTTTCGCGACCAGCATCTAGACCGCGCTGCCCATAAGGCCTTCAGCCAGAACTTCGGCGAGTTACACATCCACCCCATGAACTACAGCCGGGACACCGATCCTGAAGTCCTGACGGTCAAAACGACACCGAGCTCGCCGTACACCGCAGGCGAGGGCTGGCACACAGACGTTACCTGCGACGCTCATCCGCCTATCGCTTCGCTTCTGTACATCACCGAGACACCGGAGAGTGGAGGCGGAAACACGCTGTATGCCGACATGTGCATGGCTTACGACATGTTGTCTCCGCCGATGCAGGAGTTCCTGGCGGGACTAACAGCAGTGCACGATGGCGCGATCCCCTACATCGGAAACTACAAGTCGACACCCCCAGAGGGTGGATACCCGCGAAACACTCACCCGGTAATTGCGGTGCATCCCGAAACCGGCCGGAAGATCCTCTACATCAACAGCGGATTCACCTCGCACATCGTTGGCCTCAGCCGTTGGGAGAGCCGGGCGTTACTAACGGCGCTATTCGATCTCATTGCGTCGACGCCGAAGCTCCACGCAGCTGTGCAGTGGAAGCCCAACACCCTCACCATGTGGGACAACCGATGCACCCAGCATCACTCGGTGTGGGACTACTACCCAGAGTCGAGGTACGGCGAACGGGTTTCGGTGATTGCAGACCGGCCAGTAGGTGCGCCAATGGGTGTAACTGAACTCAAGACTCCTACCTAGCCGGTAACACAAGCCAGGCAGGAGCCAACGAGCAGAGAACCTAACGCCGCCTACGCCCAGCGGCTTTCTTGGCTGGAGCCTTCTTGGCTGGAGCCTTCTTGGCCGGGGCCTTCTTG
>JAADHX010000097.1 GCA_013151655.1 Actinomycetota bacterium | reverse complement strand
CCACAACGACGCGGGGTGGAGCAGTCTGGTAGCTCGTCGGGCTCATAACCCGAAGGTCGCGGGTTCAAATCCCGCCCCCGCTACGAAGAAAGCCCTTGGGATACCTACATTCCCGAGGGTTTTCTCGCGCCTGCAGCTGTCGATCTGGGTGTTCTTCTAACGGATCTTCTAACGAGTTTCGGCTGGTGACGAGCATCCAACGCGCCACGCGAAGAGCTCGGCGGTCGCGAGAGGCCAAAGTCGGAGGCCACTTGCGGCGGAACTTCACGGTACGTGACGGTCCGAAGCGTCGCGGGTGTTTGGTGTACGCTCAAGCTAGCGATCTCCTTCTAGGTGCCATGTCCATTCTCGATCCTCTCGAAGTCATTCTGCATACGCGAGTGGGTGGCGGTTCTACATGCGAGGGCTTTTCCGGGGTCCGCTCGGTACGGCCCGCGTGGATCGTCGTGCTGTCGGAAGGGTCCTCGGAGGCCGACACCCTCGCTGGGGAGCTCGCCGATGCGTTGCGAGCCGGGCTGCTGACGCTGCAACCGGTCGCGTTGCAGCCGAGTGTTCCTTGCGGTGGCGTGATGCATGACCTTCGTTGTGGGGCCGAGGACGAGTGGGATTGCATTCGTCTGCTGGTCTGGGTCGGGGCCACCAACCCGAGCGCCGACGCGGTGCGGGAACTGTTCGACTGGCTGGGCAGGCCGGGTCCCTACGAGGTACTGCCCGTCCTCAATTCCGGCCTCGATCCTTACGCCGTCCTGCCGTCTCCGATTCAGCATCTGAACGCCTCACGTTTCGATATGGATATTGGTGAGACGGTCCTCGACGTGTTCAGGGCCAGCGGCATAGCGCCCACCGAGAACAGGGTGTTCATCAGCTACAAGACGGAGGATGGTGGCTCCCTCGCGGACAGTCTCTTCGATGCGCTTGCCCACGCTGGGTTCGACGTCTTCCTCGATCGCTTTCGACTCAACCCAGGAGTCGACTTCGAGGTCCGCCTGTTCGAAGAGCTGGCAGATAAGGCGATGGTGGTGGTCGTCGAGTCGCCGCTCATCGCCACCTCTCCATGGGTAGGCATGGAGGTTGCGTTCAGCAAGAAGCACCTGCTCGGCCTAGTGGCATTGCACGCCCCCGATGCTGGCCGTGCGCCGGTTCCGAGCCATCAGCGCATGACCCTGGGCGACGATGAGGTACAGGGTTCGTTCGCCCAGGGGGACCTCAAGTTGACCGCGAAGGGCACGGTCCACATCGTCGATCACTTACGCCGGGTGCACGCGGCCGCTATCAACCGCCGGGAGCTGCAGCTCCGCCTTTCCACGCTCTGGTCGCTCCTATGGTCGGGAGTCGCCCCGGCGGACATCGCCCTGTCTATGGATGGGTTCGACGTGACTTCGGCATCTCGTTCTTACGCGATCAGCCTTTCGCCGCGGCCTGCCCAACTCGAGCATTTCTATCGCACGGAGAGGCGTATCGCTGGATCTGGACGTGACCCTGCTGTTGTCAGCCCCGTCGCGGGACTGGGCGCCGGACGTCGTAGCCAGCTCGTCTGGCTCGCGGAGAAGGCGGGCGTGAGTCACTTCGATGTGACGGGCCTCGGTGAACTCGCGAACCTGATCGCGGTCGGGAGAGAGCTGTGACGATCTATTCGCGCCCCTGGGACCCCGAGGAAGGTCGGTTGCACGGCGAGGGTGTCTTCCTAGCGGCTTCGCTGGACGACGATTCGGAGTTTCTCGAGGAAGCATTCATCAGCCTGGTGCGGGCCGTGTTCGCTGGCGGCGGGCGCTTGGCGATAGGAGCTGAACCCTCGCTCGTAGCACTCGCAGCACTGATTGCCGCCGAGTACGTGCCCCCCCGTTACGTGGAGACCGGCGAGCGACCCGACCCCGCCACGGGAATGCTCAGCGTCTACGTCGACCGCTGGCCCGAAACCGAACCGGAGATCCAGCAATCCGACCTTTATGAAGCGGTCGGGGCGGCGACGTTCTTCGTTTGGGCCGACGATCGGGAGACGTTCATCCCGAAACGACACGCCGCGGCGCGCGGTCGGGACTGGTCACCCGGCAGCATCCGCGACGCCGTCCGCCATGCGAGGCCGCGAGCGACCGTGGCCCTAGGGGCGAGTGAGGCGGTCCTGGCCCAGGCGGAACAGTCCGAGGGCCCGGTTTTCGTCGTCATGCCGCCGGCCGCGGAGCGACCTTTCCCGAATGAACGTGCAGTCGATCTGATCGCCCAATATGCCAAGGGCGAGATTGCCACGGAAGTCGGCACCATTCTCGAACGGTTCGCCGATCGAGACGCCGACGAACGGCAGCGTCCGAGACGTGACTGGATTGGCGACTGGTTTGAGGTCCCCGGGGCGCGAGTGCCTCTCGCTTTCATCATGCAGCGCTTCGTCGCTGATCTTGGGCAGCTGGATGCTCGATGAGGCGCAGTCTGTGCCGCAGGAGCCGCGCTGCGTCGGGAGGGCGCGTCCAGGACACCTACGAGGACACCTTTGAGAAGGGAGTCGGAGGCCGCGCGAGTCAATACGGATGATGACGCCAGAGGTGTTCCAGCGCATGGCCCATCTCGAGCCAGTTCTCCGGTAGCGGTCGAGAAGAGCCTTGCGTGGCGGTGTCGAGCATGGCCGTGCTAGACGTTGACACGCCCGACTGCTCCGAGCGTGACTTGTTGTGGGACAGGGACGTCGCTAGTCGCCTACGATTGCCGAGGGCGATGTCCTGCGATCTACGTTCGGCCCAAGAGCGTCAGCACGGGCTGTTGTTCTTCCTAAGGTCGGACGTCGACCCGCTCACCGGCTCTCGGTGGTCGCGCCGCCAGATGGAGTTCTCTACCCACTGCGCGAGAGTTGAACCCGAGGAAGGGTGTCGGTGGTAGGACGCGTAGCCATCCTCGCGAGCAGCTTGGGTGTTGTAGGCCCGGTTCATTGCAAGTCGGGGAGGGAGCTTGATGTCGCTTCGTCCATCAATGCTCGGGAGCTGCACAGCGAGCAGCCCGCCGCGAGGGTCAGTCGGGTTGTTTCGAAGGGTTGCGGCGATTTCCCAATCCACGTAGCGGCGAGCCCACGTACACGTACCGAGGAGCGCGATTGTGGCCGAAGTGCCCTTGACGTACTTCTCCCGGATGCGCCGCAGGACGTAGTCGGTGTCGCTGCTGTCGATGAACTCATCCTCGTCGGAGACGCCGATCGCTCGCATCTCGTGGAACGCTGAGGCGAACCTGTCAATGAATCTCAAGACTTCTGCTTGGTCAGCATGGTGGTAGGTGACAAATACTCTTCGGGCTGGCACTGTGCGCCTCCTAGGATCCGGGATCTTTCCCTTATCCAGCATTATCTCGCGTGGATGTGACACTTTCGCTTCACCGGCTAGCGCGGCGTCTCGATGACACGCTCGCGAACCGGGCGCGGATGTGGCAAGATTGCAGGATGGAGCTGGATTCCCTAGAAGTCGAGGTCGGCTTGCCGTTCGGGATTGGCCGGATTTCGGGTACGTGGACGCCGGATACGGCTGAGCGAAACGCCGCTTGGGAGATGTACGTTGAGCTCCTGACACGAGTGTCTGTCGCAGACCTTGCTCCGGAGGAGGGATTGCTTCGCGAGGCTCTGACATCCCTTCACAGCCTGTTCGACTCAACTCGTGCGATCCTGCGCACATACGGACCTTCTGTTGCCACGGCGAATGAGGGTGGAGTCGTAACGTTCGGTTACCTGGCTGTGGCGATCCTGAACGGAGGGCTACGTCCGCTCCTGTCCAAATGGCATCCTCTCCTCGTAGATCATGAAGAGAGGCGGCCCGCGGACATGAGCTCGGTCGACTGGGAGCGCGGATGGGAGAAAGCCGACGAGTTGCGTGCAGAACTCGACGAGGTTCGGAAACTGCTCACTACGTACGCCGGTATTCTCGGGGAGGTCTGCGGCGCTAAGCAGCTTCTTAGTGCAGTGGAGTTCCGGCCTTCGACACTCTCAGCCGACTAGGCGGTGTCCGGCAATCGACCGACCGGAGGGTCAGTCTTGGAGGCCGAACACGATCTCTCCGAACGTCGCTGCTGCGTCGGCTTGCATACCGGGGAGGACGTGTTGGTAGACCTGCATGGTGAATGCGACGCTGGCGTGGCCGAGGCGTTCGCTGACGACCTTGGCCGGCACCCCCTCTTTGATGAGGAGCGTGGCGTGCGTGTGCCGGAGATCATGCAGTCGGATCCTGGGAATGTCGAGCTTGGCGAGGAGCCGGTCGAAGGTCTGGGAGAAGTAGTCGGGGTGGATAGGTGATCCGTCGGGGCGGGCGAACACGAATCCTGAGTCGTCTGTCCTCACGCCGGTCTCCATGTACTCCTCGAGTTGCCGTTTCCGCCACGTTCGCAGGATCC
>JAADHX010000481.1 GCA_013151655.1 Actinomycetota bacterium | reverse complement strand
CCACTCGGCTGGTTCCGAAATGTCGGCGACGACGTCCCAGTGCTCGGCGATCTTCCCATTCTCAACCCTGAAGAGGTCGTAGAACGCTTTGTGTTGACCTCCCAACGACCCCTCGCACATGGCCAACACGAGGTCGCCTTCGCCGAGGATCTGGTGAATCGAGTCGTACCTCATCGTCAGCCCGGCTTCGGCCATTGCCGCCAGCGCGTCATTGAGACCTGTGAGACCGTCAGCTGCCCCAGGGCTGTGGTTGATGTAGCTGTTCCCGTCGAAGAACTGATCCAGTCCGCTGTAGTCCTCTCGCACGAGAACTGTCTCTACGAACAGACGCGTGAACGCCTTGTTCTCTTCAGTCTTCGGAAGTGCAGAAGGCGTCGTCGGACCATCAGTCTCTGTATGGCCACTCAGGTTCGGCGGCGTCTCGTCCTGCAGATTGTCCCAGTGCTCGACAACCAAGCTATCTTCGAACCTGAACACATCGAACACGACTTGGGGCTGGCCGTCGTTCCAGGCACCACCGTAGGTGCTGTGAACAATGACGACGACGCTGTCCTCCAAGACTCGATGAATCGTGACATCGATCCCGGTTGGCTCGTCGCCGAAGAAGCCCACGAGCGCCGACTTGCCGTCCGGGAACGATAGATTGTGCTGGACGTATTGGTCGTCGCTGATGTAGTCCAGCACCTTGGATGAGCCGGTGCTGAACGCCTCGACGATTTCTCTAGACTTGTTGATGCTGGACATCTTGTCTCCTCGCTTCTTGATGTGGTCCGTTGCCAAACGGCGATCGTTGTCGGTTGCGCCAACCAAGGCTGCCGTCTCCGTGAACGCGAGTCCATGTTGGTTCCCGACAGCCGTATGTCAGAATCAGACAATGCTTGAATCCGAGGCTCAAGAACAAGAGCGCTGGGATCGCCCATACTCGCCCGCGATCCCTGGTCTCCCAATTGAGGTCACGACGGCTGCCGACCTCCGTCGCCGGGCCGGCGATGATCTCCTCCAACGGCCTGGACGGGTGCCCTTCCACGTCGTGCTCATCTGCACAGCTGGCGACGGCCACCATGAAGTCGACTTCACACCGGTGAGCCTGCACCCCCTTCGCGTCGTGCACATACGCCCCGGCCAGGTCCACCGATGGTGTTCGCCTGGCAGCTATCAAGCCACGCTTGTCATCTTCTTGGACACTGCTGCTGACCTCCCGGCTGCTGGCTGGCCGGTCGGTCCGCGCTGGTTCGACATCACCGACACCGAATGGAACCACGTAAGGACAACCATTCAACTGATACGCCGAGAACTCACCGTCGATCGCGGACACGAACGCCGCAAACGTGCCCTCAGCGGAGCTCTCGAGGTGCTCATCGTCGGCCTCGGTCTCGACCTGGAAAGCGAGCCAAGCGCCGGTTCGCTTCCCCAGCCCTATATCGACCTGATGAACCAAATCGCGACTGACCCGGGCTGGTCAAGATCGGTCGAGAACCGAGCGCGACAGCTCGGCTACTCCCAACGAACCCTGACCCGCGGATGTCTCACTGCTACGGGCCGCTCCGCCAAACAGGTCATCGACGATCGCGTCCTGCTCGAAGCTCAGCGGCTCCTCGCCGTCCCCGAACACACAATCACCGACGTCGCGAACGCCCTGGAGTTCACCGAACCTGGCAACTTCTCGAAGTTCTTCAAGCGCACAGCCGGCGAGAGCCCAGCTGAATGGCGCCACCAGACGCTACGCTGAGCCAGGCGCGCAACGCCCAAGCCACGGTCAGGGGCCCGTCATTGCTTCGCTTGCACGGCTTGTCCTCGCTCGAATCGGGTGGGTTTTCTCTTCCGGTGACTCCCGAGATGCAGAGATCCTCGCAGTTCAACGACCGCACCATCCTCAGTCTTGTCGGTTCAGCGATGGATCGGGCCCAGCGACACAATGCGTTTCTGATCGTCCGGCCCGAAACAGTGCTTCGATGGCACCGACGACTAGTCGCACGGCACTGGACCCAACCGCCAACTACGCATCGAGGACGCCGTCCAATCGAACCCGAACTCCGGCGCCTTACCATTCGCATCCGACGAGAGAACCCGACCTGGAGCTACAGGCGCATCCACGGCGAACTAGTACGGCTCGGCCAAGAAACCCTGGCCATGCCATGATCTACGGACGCTAGATGCCATTAGTAACGCGACACCGCTGCCAGTTCATCGTGGGCGCCCGGATTCCCGGATGATCGGTAGGCCGAGGGCCTCCAGACGTCTACCCATTTGTTCGGTGAGCCCGCCATAGCAACAGACACTTCGTTCCCACGGGTGTGCGTATCTTCGCCGAGCAGGTGATCGATGGCCGCTGAAAGGTGCCCGGCGAGTGAGATTTCTGCCTCGACGAATCGACTTGCGAAGTCGCCAAACAGCGGAGCGACGCTCCAAGTAACCGAGCCCTCGGGCTCGGCAAAGCCCGGCCAACCCTCGGGTTGCGTGGTCGCCTGAAATCCAAACTCTGAGTAGACCAAGTCCCAGACGCGGTCATGCTCTTCGTTTTGAAGCTGCCGACGCCGCTGGCTGACGGAACGGCTCGGTCATGGATCCGGGGTCGATGACAGCCGAGCACAGGCATCATCGATCGAGTGTTCCCAGTCATCCCATTGCGCTGGATCACTCGTCACGCCATCGGCCTTGATCTCGGTCCAGCTGAGCAAGAGATCGATGACTTTCCGGTCCTCGGGAGCCTCTCGTTGATTGAACTGTGCCAGGAACGAGCGCATTGCCTCGAACGCCTCTGTGGTCGTGAGTCTTTCCTCTTCCTCCATAACAACAGTCTGGCATCTTGCGATGCGCTGGCCTCATCGTTTCCGGCACCGGCCAGTGTCGACTGCGACGGGTGCGCTGGTTCGCAAGCGGCAGTTTGCTATCGGATGCGTTGGCCCTCGATCGCCTCGATCTGCCTTGCGGCGACTTCGTCGACGTGGTTGCCGAGGAGGCCTATGGCGAGGTCTTGGATTTCGCGTTCGCAGTCCCATAGAGCGGATCGGGCGTACCGGTCTATGAATGCCTGCTCGTCAATGGCGACGAGTGCGCGTGCAGCCCGGCGGCGGGCGTAGGAGTACTCGGCCTCTTCGTAGATCGCGGCGATCTGCTCTGCGGAGGCCGGGTCGGACAGCCGGGCCAGAGCGTCGATGAAACTGCACAGTGCATAGAAGTCACGAGCCTCCCACGCCTCCGCCAGACCGCCGACCAGCAACAGCAGATCAGACGCTTCGGCGTGGCGTTCAAAGACGCCTCGCGCTGCCACTCCCCGCCCCCCTGACTCGCCGACCCAGGATCGAGCAAGTGTGAGGGTGTGTTCGCCAGACAGGTTCTTCAGATAGCGGAGCGCCGCAGCACGTTCAGGTCCCGAGGCATCGACACGCACGATCGCCTCCGCGACGCTCATCCCACCCGGATCGTCGAGACGGGCCAGCGCCTGGAACGCCACCCAACGTCCTGGGCCAGGAGTCTCCAACGCTGCGATCAGTTCATCGCGCTCACCAGCCCGGAGCATCACTGTCAGACGGTGAAGAAGCCGCTTCGGCAGCGTGCGACTCCAGGGGTAGAGAAGCAGTTCTGCGGCCGGGCGGTCCATCGGAGGGGGCTCCGGACTCTCGTTCGCGGTCGGTCCGTCGTCGAACGAGTCGATCGCTCGTTTGACCCAACGGCGGACGTTGGCAATTTGGTCCCAGGGGACCTCGTAGCGCCAGCGGTGAACGATTGCCACACACTCATCTTCTGGAAAGCGGGCGTCCAGAACGGCAGGAAGCTGACGGTAGAGGTCTCCGGGCGACTGGGAGATCTCGTAGATCGCGTCGTCCCAATCGGCACCGTGGGCGACGTGGCCGAGGAGAGCTGCATCCGCTCCATTGGCTCCGACGGCAACCAACTCAGCGAGCACTCCGATGACAAGACGCTGATCCAGGTCGGGCGCTGGGGTCGGGCAGTTCTGGGGCCTCAGCCGCTCAACCCTGACGCCTACTTGCTGGGCCAAGGTTGCGTAGTAGAGATCACGAGAATCGATCTGCAAGTCGTATCTGGGGTCGTGCACGATGCACTCCCACACCAGATCGGCAGCTTGGGCTGGCGGCATTTCAAGGGCGGCCAAGAATCCTTCACCGCGACCCCGCTGCAGCTGCCCAAGCACGCTTGCCGCATCGGCAAGACGTGTAATGCGGATATCAACGGAGTCGCCGCTCATTCGGATCTACCCGTCTCACGTCCGGAACGCGAACGACCGACTACATGAGATGACAGCTTGGTCCGCAACCAGCCGCGAAGGCTCTTTCGCCGGTCAATCGGAACAACCATCGCGCGCTGCCCAGACCAGAACGCCTCCAGCCCCTCCCACCAACGCT
>JAADHX010000132.1:2829-7201 GCA_013151655.1 Actinomycetota bacterium | reverse complement strand
GCCGACGAGACGGTCGGCGAGCGCCAGGAGCACAACCCCTCCCCCACAGGTGGGGTCTAGCAGGTCAAGGTGAGCGGTTTCATCAATTCTGCGACCGTCGTCGCCATCGATGGCTGTTGCGGCGATGAACTCGGCCAGATCCCGTGGGGTGTACCAAGCCCCGCGTTCGGTTTGTTCGTTGCCCGCCGGGAGCGCCGAAAGCGCTACGTCAGAGCAGGACAGCCCGGTGCACGATGTTTCAGCCTTATGACCATCCGGAGCACCAAAGTCATCGACAATGCCGCGGATCTCTTCGACGCCACCGCCAACCTGAATCGCGACAGCCTCAGCGGTCGCTAATACCCGATCCAGCCGCTGGCGTTGTTTGTCGTCTAGTCGTGGCCGACTTCGCATCGGGCCGCCAGGGCCTTAGACCGTTGCGGCCGCCGTAGAATTGTCGGCCACCCAAGCCGCGAGATCGGTCAGACGCTCGTCATTGGAAAACACCTCGAGAAACGGCATGTTCATGCCGAGCCGGCGCTGAAGTTGACGAACCGTAATCTCTTCATCCCACTTCATAAGGGTTACCGCGGTACCGGTCTCACCGGCGCGAGCGGTGCGCCCAGATCGGTGAAGGTAGGTTTTGTGATCTTCTGGCGGGTCGTAGTGCACCACCACGTCGACATCATCGACATGAATGCCTCGCGCCGCAACGTCGGTAGCCACCAGGGCCCGCAGATTACCTTTGGTGAAACGGCTGAGCGCCGACTCGCGCTGGCTCTGGCGAAGGTCGCCGTGGATGGCCGCTACATCGACACCCGAGCTGGCTAGTTCGTCGTGAAGGCGGTCGGCCATACGTTTCGTGCGCGTAAACAAGATGGTGCGGTTAGCGCCGCCAATGATGGACGCGGCGACCTTGACCTTGTCCATGTGGTGCACCATCAGCCAAAGGTGACCCATCTCGTCGACGGTGATCTCGTGCTCCTCGACCTCGTGGCGCACCGGGTCGGAGAGGTGTCGTTGAATGACGGTATCGACGGCTCCGTCGAGGGTTGCTGAGAACAACATGGTCTGGTGTCCGGACTCGATGTGGCGCAGGACCCATTCGACTTGAGGCAAGAAGCCCATGTCGGCCATACGGTCGGCCTCATCGACGACAACCCGCTTGATCTTGGCCACGTCGATGGCGCCACGATCGATGAGGTCGATGAGCCGACCGGGCGTCGCCACGATGATCTCGACGCCGTTGGCGATGGTCTCAATCTGTTTGTCGATATTGGTACCGCCGTACACGGCAAGAGAACGCAGGCCGCGCACCTTACCCATAGGCTCAACAACCTCATAGATCTGGTTGGCAAGCTCTCGTGTTGGCGTGAGCATCAGCGCGGTCGGAAGGCCCCTCTCGTGGCGAACCGTGTGCTCAACTATCGGGATGCTGAAAGCCAGCGTCTTTCCCGAACCGGTCTTGGCTTTACCGCAAACGTCACGTCCGGCAATTGCGTCTTCGATGGTGAGTGTCTGAATTGCGAATGGGGCGGTGATGCCCTGAGTGGCAAGGAAGTCGGCGATGTCGGCCGCAACTCCCAAGTCAGCGAAACTTGTCACGTCGTATGTCTCCGGCCGCCGAATGGAGAACCTCAACGCGAAAAGGCGACGAGTGAAGGGACCGGGGGCGACCCGAGGGCCAGGCCCAACGGGGTTGAACCCTATCGGCCCTAACCTAAGCGGACGCGAACCCAACCGATTCGAGCTCTGTGATTCCTGGATCTTCGATCCAGGCTGGAGCAGCTAACATCGGTTTTGCGGGCAGCGGACTCCAGTTGGAGCCGTAGAACACCGATGGACTTTGCATGCGCCGCGTTCTTTCCCCTGTTTTGACCACCCTAATGGTCGCCTCACTACTCACGGTTAGCGTCACGCTTGGGCCTGTCGCCGAGGCCGGTGCAGCCGAGAATCTCGAACAACTCTGGCGAATTGAGGTCGGTCAGACCAACGATTCATCGCCGCCAACCATTGGCGATGTTGATGGCGATGGCATCGACGAGATCGTGTTCGGCACCCTCGACGGATACATCTACGTCTACGAAGGCGACGGAACTCTGGTCTGGTCCAAACCCGCCATTTTGGCCGGTCAGACATCGCCATCGGCAATATCGAGCGCACCTGTGGTCGCGGACCTCGACAACGACGGCGACGTCGAAATTGTTGTCGGCGTTGGCTCGATTCAGCGCCCCAACCAACAAGGTGGCGTCGTAGCGCTCGACCACAACGGAAATCGTATCTGGAGCCATCAGGGCTTCGACACGTTCAACAGCTGGACCGGCACTGGCATCCCTGATGGCTACACCGAAGGCGTCTACTCGAGCCCAGCGGTGGGTGACATCGACGGCGACGGATACCTCGACATTGTGTTTGGCGGCTGGGACCATCGCATCTGGGCCCTGGACCGCAACGGCGGACCCGTTAGCGGATTCCCCTTCACCCACTACGACACAACCTGGGGTTCGCCCGCCCTCTATGACATCGACGGCGACGGCCGCGACGAAATCTACATCGGCGGCGACGCAAGCATCGGTCTCGATTTCACCCACGAAGGCGGTCGCTATCGGGTGCTCGACTGGCAACAGGGTGTTGTGGTCGAACGGTTCCCGGCGATCGAGCGCGCTGAGATCTTCCAGTCATCGTCGGTTCTGGGTGATATCAACAACGACGGTCGCATGGACGTAATTGTGGGCGGTAGCGCTGGCCTGTTCCCTGCCGGTGCCGATGTGGCTCGTCAGGTATGGGCGTTCCACGCCGACGACGGTTCGATGTTGCCTGGTTTCCCGGTTCAGCTACCGAACCGAGTCTTCTCGACTCCAGCACTTGGTGATGTCGACGGCGACGGCGCTATGGAAATCGTGGTTACCACCATGAACGAGGGCACCAACAACGGGCTGGTCACCGTCATCGAGAACAACGGCACTATCAAGTACGCGGTCGATGCCCTCCAAGGCGAGTATCCCGGAGCCGTCGTCAGCTACATGGCTTCGCCGATCATCATCGACGGCGACGGCGACGGCGACCTCGACATTGTGGCCAGCTCAAACATCTTTACGTTCGTGGTTGAAGGATCGAGCGGTGTCCGTCTGGATGGCGGAATGCTCAACCCCGCTGAGGCGTGGGCTGGCGCAGGCGCTCCCCTGGCAGCAGACTTCGGCCCACTTGGCTGGCGCCTGATCGTGCCAACATTCCTTCCGCCGAGCGGAGCGGCCATCCTGACCGCTTACTCACTTCCTGACCAGCCCGGGGGCATATGGCCAATGTGGCGCGGATATCCCGACCACTCGGCCGCTCCAGCCGGTTCGCAAAACGCCACACCCGTTGGTTGTGGCCAGAACTCGAACCCGGCCCTGAGCCCGAGCCAAACGTCGGCTACGGGGTATTGGGTACTGCACCGCAACGGCTCTGTGGATGCGATCAACGTCGAGTTCTTTGGCGATCTCGCGAGTCGCGGCATCGTGTTGCCAGCAGGTGTCTGGGCCGCGGCGCTCACCAAGACCTCGAGCGGCAACGGCTACTGGATTCTTGATTCCAACGGCATCGTGTACGCGTTCGGCGATGCGGTCGATCACGGATCGATGGCCGGAATCGCCCTCAACGCGCCCGTGATCTCGATGGCGGCCCTGCCAACAGGCAACGGCTACTGGCTGTTGGGAGCCGATGGTGGCGTGTTCAGCTTCGGCGCGGCCGGGTTCCATGGTTCGACTGGTGCCTTGGCCTTGAAAGCACCAATCATCTCGATGGCCCCAACCGCGTCTGGCCAGGGGTATTGGCTCTTGGCAAGCGACGGAGGCGTTTTCTCCTTCGGTGATGCCGCGTTCCACGGGTCGACTGGAGCCTTAGCCCTGGCAGCTCCCGTAATCTCGATGGCGGTTTCGCCTGACGGGTCGGGTTATTGGCTGCTCGGCGGCGACGGGGGCGTGTTCAGCTTCTCGGTCGACTTCTACGGGTCGATTCCGGGAATGGGTCTGTGTTCGGCCCCGTCGGCCAGAGAGCTGCGGCCGACCTCGACCGGGCGTGGCTACTTCGCTCTCGGCAACGATGGCAGCATCATCGCCTTTGGCGACGCTTACTACCGTGGCCGGGCCCGCCTAGACGGCGATCCAGTCGATCTCGCTGTACGAGGTTGATTCGACTACTAACCGTCACTTCTGTTCTGACTGTCACAAATGGGCGGATTCAGCCCGAATATGACGCAAATATGACAATGTGAACGCCCCCGAACAGGAATTTCTTCAGAAATCGACACATTTTTGTCTCTGAATTGAAACTTCTACCAAAAGTGTGATGTCATAGGAGATGTACTCGACTTCACGGCGGCCGCCGTCCCTCCGGCGCAATTGCGCTCAGG
>JAADHX010000132.1:0-2758 GCA_013151655.1 Actinomycetota bacterium | reverse complement strand
GAGCCAGTTGCGGGACTGGCTCCGGCGGCTTCGTACTGTCTAGGCCCAAAGTCACGCTGAAACCACGCTACGTGTCGCCATTCAGCGCAAGGTGACTATGGGTGATGTCCGCGCAGTTGGACCTAGTCTCTAATCCATGGCCGGCGAACGATCACTCGACGTCGTTCACGACGTCGGTTCGGTCGATACTGCCAACATCGATCGTCGCCCTTCCTGGATTATGGTCGGCGTCGGTGCGATGGTCGCGCTTGTTGTCGTCGTCTCGGTTGCGACCCGAGAAAACCAGCGGCCGGTCAACGATGGTTCGTTACCGGTCGCTACTGAGCCTGACTCAGTCCCCACATCGGTGTCACCCGAGCCACCCGAGTCGCCTGAGCCAGCCCCTTCCCCGGCCGGCGGCGACCTGGATTCGGATCGGCTGTCACTAAATGAAGGGGTCCCGGCTTCGTTGCCCCCCGGCGGGATCGATGGCTGGATGTTCTCGCTGGACGGGTTGAGTCGTCTTACCAGGACCGACCTCACAACGGGCGAAGAGTCTCGGATCAGTTTGCGCGACGAGCAACGGAGCGAGTTCGAGTTCATCCTCTCGCAGAGTCGTCTTGCCCAAATCGGCGACAAGGTGGTGTGGGCCAGCCCAGACCGACTGTATGTAGTCGACATCGAGACTCTCGACGTCAGTGAACCTTTCGCGTTAGACCCACTGACTACCGGCGCCATTGTCGGCGGCGCCGCGAACGGCGTTCTGCGGTACTCCGTGCCATTTGGGGGCGCCTGGGAGCTCGAAGCAGGAACCTATAGGCGTCTCGATGTCTCGATCGTGACTGGTTCCAACGGCGGCACCCTCGAAGTTAGGTGCGCCACAAGCCCAGACGACTGCACCACCATCATCCACGACATCAGCACCGGCGAAGACACCCGGATCGAGTCAGACTCCCTGACGCTTGGCCTGGCATTTGGCCCGGTGTTGTCACCGGCCCTCGATGCCGTCGCGACGTTCGGTTCGGTCACATACACCGACGGAACCGTGATCGACCTTCCACGCAGTGGCAAGTGGACCTGGTCGCGCAGTGGCCGCTTCGTCACGAGTAACCACCTCATTGTCGTCGATCTCGCGGGAGAACACGCGCCGTTCCAAATTCCGCCGGGCGATCGAGGCCCGCCCAGACAAGAAGCGTTTGTCGTTCTGCGTTCAGACGAATGACCTCGCCACGTTGTGGGCGGCCTCGCGTTTCGGATCTGCGCAGAGGCCTGACCGCGATCTATGAGTTGTGTCTTGCCCACCTTGTAGCGACAACAGGGCGATGGTGGGCGTTCCGGTAGAAGAAAGTTGGCGAACGCACCAACCAACCGACCAGGCAGGCAGAACCAGCCCGATCACTGCTCTCGTACGACCACTAAACCTTGGAACTAATCTTCTGCCGCAGCCAGTTTGGGTCTAGCGTTGAGCTCGTGGATGAACGGGCACCAGTGGATGTTGTAGGTGCCGACCAACAGCTGGGCGACGCCTCAGATGGCGAGGTAGAGCGTCGACCCCCTTGGCTACTCGGCGCACTTGTGCTCGCGGCGTTGACCGCGATCCTGATCGTGTCTCTGGCGACTCGCGATGCAGCGACAGTCGCCGATGAGGACACCACGCCCGAAACCACGTTTGCACCAGCCACAACGACAACAAGTCCAGGCATGAGAGCAGAAACATCGAATCCTCGTCCGACGATCGAGAACATCACGCCGGACCCCACGGTCACAAATGTCGGAGGTACCGAAGTCGAGTTTCTCCCGCTCTCCCAGGATCTGGTCGATGTTCTGCCCCCTGGCGGTATAGACGGGTGGCTGTTCTCGGTAAAAGAAAGAGGTCAACTCACGAGAACCGACCTGACGACCGGCGAAGAGGCCAGAATTAGCTTCGACGGCGACCAGACAGACAATTTCTTTCCGGGACGTCCTACGATCGTGCTGCTCGAAGACAAGGTGGCCCTGACGGGCGACGATCACCTATTGGTGGTCGATATCGACACCCTGTCGACGACAAGGATCGACCACGAGCGCGGCGTCGCCTCAATTCTGGCCAACGACAACGGCACGGTCTGGTTACAGACAACAAGCACAGCGCCTCGCGGCGGATCATCGATATTCAGCATCAACGTCGACACGCTAGAAGTCACCGAGCCACTCTTAGTCGACCCGCTCGGCATCGCTTTCGTCGTGGCGGGCGCGAGTGACGCAATCCTGCGATTTCATGTTCCATTTCTCGGATCATGGGAAATCGCTGGCGGGGTTTCACAACAGATCGACAATTCGATCCTGGCCGGAACTAACGGAGGAACACTCGAGGTCAGTTGCGGTGATAGCCCCGATGAATGCACTGTGCTCATTCGCGAGTTCGCAGGGGGAGCCGAAACTCCGATACAGGTCGCGCCCGAGATCCTTAGCTTCTCGATCTCCCCAAATCTCGATGCCGTGGCCCAGTCGACCCAGGTGGTGTACACCGATGGCTCGGTGGTCGATCTAGACGACGACGCCGTGTTCAACAGCATCCCGTGGGTCTGGTCGAGCGATGGTCGGTTCCTGGTGAGCAGCGATCAGACCATCGTGGATCTAACCGGCGAATTCGAGACCTTCAAAATACCAGGAGGCCCCGCATTTAGCGACGGACCCATAGCAACCCTGTTAGTCATGCGAGGGTAGTCACGTCGACAAATCGGAGCCACTGCAGGTTGTTGGACCCGGCACCGTCGAACGACCTCGGCGCTGCCCCAGA
>JAADHX010000239.1:5531-6408 GCA_013151655.1 Actinomycetota bacterium | reverse complement strand
GCTGATCTTCGGATGGATTTCTGCCAGCCCGTTGACCAGCTTCTTGGTGAATGTGAGCAGAACTGCGAGCTGGCGGCGCACGGCCTCACGATCGCGGAAGGTTTGGTCTAGCACCTTGGTTCGAAACTCGCCTTCGAGCAGATCGCGGTTCCAGAACGCTCCACCGAACAACAGATTCGAACGTGCGAACATCGGGCTGTTCATGAGCCGCATCGTCAGTCGCTCCGACCCGGGTAGCCGCGATGCCAACTGCAAACGAGTAATCGCGGCAGGCCAGCTGAAAGGAATTTCTGTGCCCGTTACCACTAGCGCAGAAACTCGTTCTGGAACTCGCGCCGTCACATAACGTGCGATAAGACCGCCAGAGTCTTGCCCGACCAATACCACATCGTCGAGGTCGAGCTGCTCGATCGCCGCGACCATCGCATCGATATGGCCCGAAAGCGAAACATCGGTCGACGCTGGGGTGATGGTCGCACCGGTGCCAGGGAGGTCGATCAGATGGCACGTGTAGTTCGGAAGGCGCGAAACGGTGTCTCGCCAAGTTTCGCGGTGCAGCGGCCACCCGTGAATGAACATAATGTCGGGTCCCTCGCCGGTCTTGCGGTAGGCGAGCTTGCTCGAACCAATTTCGAGATGGGATTGGGTCTTCATGTGGTCCTCACTTGGGTGGTGGATCGATGCCCTCATCAAAGCTGAGTTCAGCATCGAGCGCACCTACCTGCTGAGGTAATGGTCTTCGCCTGGCATCACTCCTACGATGCGCTCATGGCCAGAACCAGACACCCCGAACCTTCTCGCCACAACGCCGTCTTTCCCGCCTTGCTCAGGTACTGGCGCCAGCAGCGAGGCATGAGCCAACTCGACCTTGGGCTCA
>JAADHX010000239.1:0-5526 GCA_013151655.1 Actinomycetota bacterium | reverse complement strand
ACGTGTCGACCCGCCATATCAGCTTCCTCGAAACAGCACGCTCGATGCCAAGCATCGAAATGGTGCTACTCCTCGCCGAAACACTCGACGTTCCCCTCAGAGACCGCAACGAACTGTTGCGCAGCGCCGGCTTCGACACGCGTTACCCCGAACCGGCCATCGACGACCTACTCGACGGTCCACTCGGCGACGTGGTCGAAACAATGATGGCCCATCACGAGCCGTTTCCGATGATGCTCGTCGATCGCCTGTACAACGTTGTGCGCGTGAACGGTGGCGGTCGGGCATTCTTGGGAACTGCGGGCATCGTCGACCCGGACGGCGTCAACCTACTGCGCCGCCTGTTCGACCAACCAATGCGCGACCTGATCGTTAACTGGGACGAGGTTGCCGGTGACGCGCTGCGGCGACTTCAGCGCGACTCCCTGCAACGCCCGAACGACGATGCAATGTCAGACCTACTGTCGCAACTGCTCGACGCACCCAACGTGCCCGACCACTGGCGTAACCCCGACCTGCTCAAGTCGACTGAGCCGATGGTCACGTTACGCACAACGGTCGGGGAAACGGAGCTGGCGTTCCTCGCCACTATCACAACGTTCAGCGCCCCCAGCAACGTCACGCTCGATGAGCTTCAAATCGAAAGCTATCTACCGATCGACGACGCAACCCGCCACTTCTTCGAGGCGCTCTAGCCTTCGCTGTCGAATGGCAGCCGACGATGGCTTTGGACACGTCGACTCGTTGATTCGCCGGACGCTACTCCGAGCCGGGGCGAGCCCGGACGAACCCCCAGGCCTTCTTCCAGCTAACACGTGAGCCTGAGTGCAACAGTGTGAACTCATAGACGCGCGCTGCGGCGCGAATCATCGCCCAACTGGCCAGTACGAGCAGGCTCAGCGCAGCCGCGACCTCCCATGGCGCCACCGCGTCGCGGGCCACCCGAATGGGCAGGAGCATTGGGGTTATCGGCGGTACGAATGTGAGCACCCTTATGATCGTCGTGTCGGCCCGGCCTCCAATTGCCAACTGGCCAACGATGAAGCCGACCATCAGCGGAGCAACCACAGGCAGAATGACCTGGGAAGCATCTTCTTGGCGCGAGATCAACGATCCAAGCAACGCAAAGAGCGTGTTGAAGAACACAAGGCCGCCGATCAGGCTTACCGCAAGCACAGGGACGAAACTCCACACCGAACCCGACACGTCGATCGAGTCCGTAGCGAACATAGCGGCGCCCAACCCGGCCAGGAATACGAGAATCTGTCCTATCGCCAGCAACGTCAGGCCCAATACCTTGCCGAGCAGAAGCGTTCGTGGGTGGATATGGCCGAGGAGAACCTCGACCACCCCGGTCGACTTCTCTTCGACAACGCTGACCAGCGTGAGTTGCCCAAACACCTGGGGGATGAGGAATCCTGCGAACAACCCGAGTGCTGCAATCGCCAGAATGAAGTCCGATGACTCGGTCATATCTACGATCCGGTCCGCGATATCGACCGGCGTGAGCAGCTGCCGTACATCGTTTTCGGACAGATCGTAGGCCTCGCCTCTCACCAGAAGGGCACGCTGCTGAAGAGCGGCTCCGAGTATGGCGGCGAGAGGGGCGTCGACTTGGGAATCCCACACGAGTGTGTCTGGGGCGTCGACGATGACATCGATGTCGCCGCTGGCTAAGGCAGCCTCGGTATCAGCCTGCGATCGACCCGACAGGGGCACGAACTCGACATCCAGACCACCCTGGGCCAACGCGACAATTGTTTCCTCCAATGATCGGTCGGCTCCGTCGGCCAGCCCAATGCTGACCTGCCGCGCGCCGTCTTCGTCTGGCCAGAGCGCTACGACCACAGGACCGACGATTGCCGCGGCCACGAGGAACGCAGTTATTGCCTTGAACGCCGTGGTGCGGGCATGGGTTCGTAACTCGCGATAGGCGACCTCGAAAACAAGGTTGGGCCCATTCATGATGCGACGATTTCGAGGAATACGTCTTCGAGCCCGGGCGGTTCGTAGCTGATCGAGGCGAAGGTGCCCTCTCGTGCCGCTTCCGCGATCAGACGCGCCGAATCCGAGCTGGCCGGTACCCGAAAGACCGATACGCCCGGCGGCGCATCGAGCCTCGTGGCGTTCTCAGGAGCCCACGACGGCTCGGGGCCATCCCACTCGATTCGAAGCAGCCGGGTCGGTGACCGCCGACGCAACTCCGAGGTCGATCCGGTAACCCGCGTTTTGCCGTCGGAGACGATGGTCAACTCATCGGCGAGGTCCTGGACGAGGTCGAGTTGATGACTCGAAAACACGACGCTTGCTCCACCGGCGACCCGTTCGGCCATGACGGTGCTTAGCATCGCGACTGCGACCGGGTCGAGCCCGGCGAAGGGCTCATCGAGCACCAGCAGCGTAGGTTCATGCACCAACGCAACTGCGAGCTGCACTCTTTGCTGGTTTCCGGTTGACAGCTCCTGAATCAGGTCGTTCTCGCGGTCTCCCAGACCAACCCGCTCGGCCCAGTGACGGGCCTTGTCGGCAGCGCCCTCGCGACTCAAGCCGGCCAGTCGGCCGATGTAGGCGATATGTTCGCCGACCCTCATTCGCGGGTACAGCCCGCGGTCTTGGGGCATGTAGCCGATGTCGCGGCGATTTTCCACCGACATCGGTGCGCCGTCCCAGCTAATCGTGCCTCCGTCGAGTGCCGTTAGGCCAAGAATTGCGCGCATCGTGGTGGTCTTGCCGGCACCGTTCGGACCAAGAAATCCGACTAACTGGCCGCGCCCGACGGTTAGATCGAGCCCATCGAGCGCGACCAAGTCGCCGAATCGCTTGCTCAAGCCATGCGCCGACAATCCGTCGCTGATCAAGATTTCGTCTCCCGGGCTGATACTCACCGTACAGCCGCGCTGCATCGGTTGAGGCTAGTCCTTCTGCCATGAATCGGAACCGAGAGGGCGGTCTCGTGCGAACTTTGTTGTCGACATAGAGGCGCTATGAATCGAGTAAGAAGTCGAGTTGCAGGAGGCTCTGAACCTCGGCAAACCGGCGCGGGTTGCATGCCTCGTTGCCAGCGATGCAGTCGGCTTCGGTACCGGAGGGCAGTTCGATCAGGACGAAGCTGCCGTCGGTTTTGACCTCACCATCAGCGGCCCATTCGTGGTCGGGGCCGGCGATGAGTTGCGAGATGCCAGCGGCGGCTTCAGCGGCCTCGGCTGCTGTCGAATAACCAACGACCAATAGGGTTACAAACTCCGCCGATTCATCGAAGTAGGCACCGTAAGCCGTCACGTGGGCCGGTGGGAGAGTAGCGGGCTGTGCCGGCGCATCCGAGACCGTGAACGTATATGCACCGCGACCCAAGAGGGCTTCAACCACGCGGTCAAAGTCCTTCAGCTCGCCGACAACGTTTCCGGGTTCATCTGTGGGTCGGTCTTCTCTGGTGAAAACTGCTCGGTTGCCGTCAACTGAGAGCGTGTACCTGGAGTCGTTCGATTGCCACGAACCCTCAGTCTCAATCCATCCGCGTGCCGTCAGACGGTCCTCCCATCGTGGCCCAGCGTCGAGGTAAAGCGATGTTTCGCGGCCACCGACCGAAGCCAAAAGACTAGGGAGTTCAAGCCCGTACAGGGCCCCGACCTGTTCCACCCCACCTGGACCTAACGAGATCTCGATCCGCAGGCTCCCAGGCACCACCGCCACCCCTAGAGTCAAGCCGACTTGTCCGGCCCATTCGCTGAGCTCTTCGTCTGATGCGCTGGGGCTCGGCACTGGCAAACCGAGTTGCTCGGCCACACCGAACAATCTGGCGTTGTCAACGAACATGTTGCCAAAGCCAACTCTGGTGCCAGCGAACTTGAAGAAGGACTGCACCGGATCCGTGTCAGTGTTTGTTATCTCGGCAGGCTCGTCCGATCCCGACTCGAGTGGCGCATTGAGCTCGTTCTCGCTAGCAAGGCCAGAACGATCCAACGACACGTCGTCGGCACCTGATCCGCCAGAGCAAGCGGCCAAGAGTAGGGCGAGGACCACGACAAGGCGAAGCAGCATCATGTGAGGCTAATCGGCCCGTACCGGCCGTAGAGGAGGACGGCGTTGTGGCTGGTGATGTTGGCAGGTGAGCTACCGACGGCGAACTCGGTCATGGGTCAGCTGGTCCCAGATCTGTTTCGCTCATGATTGCGTGCTGAAGAATTGTGAGGAGCTCAATTAGTTGGGCGCGTTGGGTGTCATCGAGGGATTGAATTAGGGACAGTTCGTTCGCGGCGTGATCGACCAAAGCGCCCTCGGCTTTGGCTAGCCCCTTAGCGGTAAGCGTCACCAGGACCTGGCGGCCCCTGACCCGGTCGACGTATCCGCGCTTCTCTAGCCGGTCGATCCGGTTTGTCATAGCCCCGGAAGTGAGCATCATCGACTTGAGGAGTTGGCCGGGCGTGAGCTGCTGATCCGAGCCGTTGCGCATCAGCGTGGCTAACACGTCGAACTCCCAGAACTCGAGATCGTGCTCGGCAAACACGGTGTTGAGGCGATTCTGGATGACCTTGCTGAGCCGCGTAAGGCGCCCGATTACCGCCATACCGGACACATCGACGTCGGGACGTTCACGGTTCCATTGGCTCAGGATTTCATCGACGTGGTCCGATTCCATTGGAAGTCAGGCTACTAGATGTTCTCTCGACGTGGAGAGATATCGCTTGACATCAAGAGACATCTGAGTACGTTTATCTTCATGTCGAGAGAAACTCAGCAAATGAACGAAGCGTCGACATCGCCGCGCGGGTCAGGTTCGTCGTCGGCTGCTACCGCCGCCCTCACGGCGTTGACGCCGGCGGTGTGGGGCACCACCTACATCGTGGCCACCGAACTCCTCCCCACTGGGCGGCCGATGCTGGCTGCTGCGCTTAGGGCGTTACCGGTCGGCCTGGTGTTCGTGTTGTGGAAACGCCAGCTGCCCCAGGGCGTGTGGTGGTGGCGGGCCGCATTGCTGGGTTTCCTGAACATTGGCGCCTTCTTCGCGTTGCTCTTCGTGGCTGCGTTTCGGCTCCCCGGCGGGGTAGCGGCTACCGCCGGTGCTATCCAACCGCTGGTCGCGGCCGGAATCGCCGCGGTGGTTCTTGGTGAGGTGTTCACTCCACGCACCGCGCTAGCTGGCCTTGCGGGTATCGCCGGGGTTGCGATGTTGGTCCTTGGGCCCGCCGCCGCCATCGACCCAATCGGCATCGCCGCTGCCGTGGCGGGCACTATTACCATGGGCACAGGTGTTGTGCTCACCAAACACTGGGGTAGACCAGTAGACCTAATCACCTTCACGGGCTGGCAACTGACGGCTGGCGGGCTCATGCTCGTCCCGGTTGTATTGGCCACCGAAGGTCTGCCCCACGAGCTGACCCGAACCAACCTGGCCGGGTTCGCGTGGCTCGCCGTCGTTGGCACCGGAGCCGCGTACGCCAACTGGTTCCGCGGGATTCAAAAGCTGCCGGTGAACGCGATCAGTTTCCTCGGCCTCATCAGCCCTCTGGTCGCCACCTTTGCCGGCTG
>JAADHX010000497.1:6540-7675 GCA_013151655.1 Actinomycetota bacterium | reverse complement strand
TGCGTCTTCGGCGATCAAGCCCACGTCTCCGGGGCGGGTTCCGAAGCCATCTGCGTAGTGGGCGATGTCTGGCTGATTGACTACGGAACGCTGAAGGGGCTCATGGCCCGGCGGGACGAAGAGCGCGTCGTGGAGCATCTCTCGAAGGAACGTCTGATCGGCCTGTGTCGCGACTCGGATCGTGTAGGACATGGCGCTCCCAACTCTACCGAGACGGGAACGAGTCAATGGTCCGGTCGGTGCTCATGTCGACATCTGCCAGTGCACGTCGGCATCTACGAGCGCGCGCATTCTGCGGCTAGAGATGTACGATCCTGACCGTCGGATGTACCGGGAGCAGCTCAGAGGATCGAAGACCGAGCCACCATTCGCCGTGTGGCATGCCACTCGAACGTACGACACGCGCGAGCACATCCACATCGATTGGAACCTCACGAAATTCGACCGACATCTCCGCTGCCGTCGCTGCGATCACGGCGTAGGCGGCGTGGTTCATCACCGGCACCTCACCTGCGAAGCCGTAGCTCGCGAAGGGCATGCCAATGCTGCCGGGGTTGATGATCGTCTGATCGCCAAATGGGCGGACGAGCGGGACATGCGTGTGGCCACCCGCCAAGAACCGATGCGACGAGCCATCCATCATCTCCAACACTTCGTTGGGCGGTGTCTCGTCCGCGATCACGTCGGTCGAGGACCGAGGCGAACCGTGGAAACAAAGCACCCGTCCAGCATCGCCGAGGTCAAACTCGAGCGTGCTTGGCAATCCGGCAAGGAACTCGAGGTGACCGGAATCGAGTTGATCGGCACACCAGGCACTCACAGCAACGATCCGCTGAGCCGTCTCTGGAGCACCCACCGAGACAGGATCCCGCCACCACTCAGGCACATCGACCATGGCTACGTCCGTGTTGCCGACAACCACCGGGCACTCAAGCTCGCGGACCATGTCGATCGCCGAACCCGGCTCGGGCCCATTGGCAGCGAGATCACCGAGACACACAACCGAATCGATGTCGAGCATCGCTATGTCATCGAGCACAGAGCGAAGCGCAGTCGCATTCCCGTGGATGTCCGCGATCAGTGCAACTCGCATCCATACATGATGGCACCGCTGAGCGCGCTGGCACGACCATAT
>JAADHX010000497.1:0-6469 GCA_013151655.1 Actinomycetota bacterium | reverse complement strand
GGTCGAGGTGAGACCGGCGACAGATCAAGACGTTCGCGAGTTTGCCGCATGGCACTACGATCCTCCGTACGACGTCTACGACATCGACATGACCCCCGACGAGGTGGTCGTCAGTTTCCTGGAGCCGGGAGTCAATTGCCATTCGCTGTTCGACGGGAGCGTCATGACCGGGTATTGCACGTTCGGTCACGATGCCCAAGTCCCAGGTGGCAACTACGACACGGACGGGATCGACATCGGACTCGGAGTCAAACCAGAGCGAACCGGAGCTGGCGAGCGGAACCGGGTTGTCGCAGCGGTAGTGGCCTACGCTCTTGTGACGTTCGACCCTCCGCAGCTCCGCGTGACCATCGCTGCTGGCAACCCTCGGGCCCTTCGCGTGTGGTCAGATGCCGGATTCTCCAAGGTTTCCCGGTTCACCACAACCCGCGACATCATGGGATCGGGCAAGTTCGCCATACTCACCCTCACTCCCACAGACCACCCATAACGAAACCGGTACCGGGCGGTCGGTCGATCCCCTGAGCGTGGCTATCCACTTTGACCGTAGAAGGGCGTGGTCCTTCGGATGAGAGCCATCTCGGCTACGTTCTTCATCAACTCCATGTTGACCCACCCGGCCACGAGCGAAAACGGCCCGTCATCCGAATATGGCCATCTCGTCAACGTTCCACTGGACAGATCATCCTCACACAGTCCGTCAAGGTGTCCAAGCCAGTCCTCACGCAAACGGTCAATGGCTGCCATGGATCGGGACGGCCCGTGCCATGTCACGTCTTGACGCTGATGCTCACCGCTGCCAAGAGATCGGTCGATGACCGTGGACCACCACCAGATCACATGCCACTCGATCCAGGCGATGCTCGTCGCCGGTGGAGGCGAAGGCTCCGGTTCTTCCCAATCAGGAACCCATCGACCGTCGTCCTCTTGTCCAGCCGTCCAACTGTCGTGAGACGGAACCCACATCTCCTCGTCCCGCGTGAGTCCATCGAGCTGCTCATCGCTACGAAGAGGACGCCTTCTCACTCGAAGACATCGCCAAAGCCCTCGGTGTCACCGAGACGATCAGGTGAGAGTTCATTGAGGCGGGGGCAAAGCGACGATCGTCGGGGCCGCGCAGACATCGAATGTAAGCCCTCCGACGGTTCAATCCTCGATCTCGATAGCATGATCGTGTCCGCACTGATCGCCCGAGCCTCGGCAGCCTGGAGTCCGTCAATAGCGAACCTACGCACGGCACAAATTGATCCGTGCCGCAATCACGGGGCCCTCAACACCAGTCTGTAGGCCTGCAACAGGCCGGAGTCGAAGCTAACGGCTGACGCTCCAAGCCACGCATTGAAGAATCTAAACGACTCAACCCCCCACTGGTCAACTATCTCCTCCTCGCGTTCTCGCAATCGCGAGACCCAGCGCCGGCACGTTTCTGCGTAGTCACCACGATCATTGCGGACATCCAATACTGTGAAGCCCTCCCGGGCCGCAGCGCGCAAGTACGCAGGGAGAACCATCGGCGATTGACCCCCAGGATACACATGTTTAGTCAAGAACGACGACAACCGAAACTTGCGCGCCGCAGCCAGACAATCGACATAGAGAATGCCACCCGGCAACAAAAGCTCACGGTACTTGCTGAAGCTCCTCCGATAATTGGGCAGATGTTCCGTTGCCCCCATGTTGACGATTCCGTGGAAGCGGTCCTGGCTGGTGAAGTCGAAGAAGTGCTTGAGGACGACGCGTCCAGACAGCCCGGTCTCCTTCAGCCTGGAACGCATGTACTGCTCCGACTCACCACTCAGCGTCAAGCTCGTGATATCAAGCCCCCTCTCAGCCCCGTAGACCAAGAATGCCCCCCATCCGCCCCCCACGTCTAGGACCCTTCCCCCCGGCGCGATCCGAAGTGCCCCGTGCGCCCAATCCAACTTCCTCACGATGGCGGCCTGGAGCGAGTCTGTCCCAGAGTCAAACAATCCGTGTGTGTAGCACAGGTAGTCGGGATCAAGGAACTGCCCGAACAGCCTCGGATCGCGGTCGTAGTGTGCAGCAATTGATTGAGCATCGCGGGCGCCAATCCCTCGGGGTGTAGTGCTTCGCCCAGAGCAACGGACGGAAATCGGACAGAATGGAACGAGATGCCATGGCGGTGTCGAAATCGCCGCGTACGTCAACTTGGCCGCACAAGTACATCTCCGCCCACCTCAATAGATCGAGCGACAGGAGCGCCTCATTACCCTCTTTCGAAGTTGACACAATCTCGAATGCAGGATCCTCTCCTCCAATAGACACCGCCGGGCCCTCGCAGAAATCCACGACAAAGCTCGGTACGTGTCCGTTCGTAGGCCGGCCCCGCCGACTCTCTAGTGTCTCTTGAAAATCCTGGAAGGATCGCTGCCGCATGCCACACCCCCTATTGACCGAATTGGAACTGGAATACCGTCTGTGCCACTGCAATAAGCAGTGGAACAAAGAACAGGGCGACAAGGCTCGCAAACGACCATCTGCGCATGCTCAGCGGCCTGATACGTGCGTTCGCGCATCGATCGAGTTCGTATGAGTACGGGTAGAAGGCAGCAGCATCGGATTGGGCGTCCACGCCCGCTGTCTGCGCGGCACTATAGATCGCTTCGGTGCGGTTTGCCTTCACTCTTGTCTCAGTTCGCCGGTATAGGAGCCAAGGAAGCATGACGAATGCGGGAAGCAGAACCGTGTACAGAACTAGGAGCGCGAAGATCCACGCGAAGTTGGAGGCGCCAATGAACACCAGAACATCGATGAGCGTGAGCGTTAGCAGAAGATTCGCGAGGAGGACCGTTCGATACGAACGAGCGAGCGGACGCCAACCCCATTTGCCGTCTCGGTTGTACCAATCCGCGTCGGGTTCGGTGAGCATCGTCACTCCGAAGAGTGTGTACGCAAACATGA
Organism: Actinomycetota bacterium; assembly: GCA_013151655.1. Taxonomy (GTDB): domain Bacteria; phylum Actinomycetota; class Acidimicrobiia; order Acidimicrobiales; family Poriferisodalaceae; genus JAADHX01. The sequence continues at coordinate 3,547 of JAADHX010000497.1, read as the reverse complement.
CACCGGCATACTGGAAGTTCAGGATGAGAAAAATGGAGTAGATTGCCAGGACAAAGTACAGAACATAACCCAGCATGTGATCCTGACTTGCCCACCAGTTGCTGTACGCGGCCTCGAGCCAACCAGCTTGGCCCGAGGTGTCAAGGCTGTCCGGCACTAGAACCACGAAGAGCGATGCTCGCTGACCAGAGACGAGCATAAACGCCAGTACCGCCGCCGCCAGAAGCTGTCCAACGAACACCCTAGACTGCCAGCGGCGCGTTAGTGCATTGACGCGGCTGACGAACGCCTCAAGGCGGGTGGCGTCGTCCTCAACTTCGAGGATCTCTTTGGGCATCCGGAGAAACCTTCGTGCGTAACGCCGCTTTCTCTCCGTAGTCGCAGCACGGAGGGCGCCGCTGGAAAGGAGATCCCCAACCATGGAAGATGCGAGGTGCCAGTGTCGGTGTAGGAGCACAGTCCCGGCCATCACTGCAAGAACTTGGGTCCAGGTATAGAAGTCGCGAGTCACTGGGAACTCTGCGGCGCTCGCACTCGCTGCGCCGGGGAGCACGATGGACCTAAGATCGCTCAACGCTCGAGTGTCCCATGCTGATCCAAGGTTTCCTTCGATGGTGGCTACGACGACGATAAGTGCAGGGAGAAGGAGGGCGAGCAGGGCTATCTTGGCGATGCTGTGATTCCTGAATCGCTCCCCGAAGGCATGAGTGAATTGGAATGGATCAATATCGCAAGCTCTGGGGTTGTGCCGCTGCGGGTTCGCTTTCGCGATCATGCCCACAGCGTTTCCGCGAGACGCCGTGGTGACTCAATCCAGGGCCAGTGTCCACAGGCTTCGAACACTCGAGGTTCTTGAAGGTCGACCATCTCGCTCAGCATTGCGATATCGTATTCTGTGATGAGAGGGTCACTGTCCCCGTATGCGAGATGGACGGGGCAATGAATTCCTTTGAGTAGGTCTCGAAAGTCAATCGCACGGGCCGTGCGCAGCACAGTCAACGTTGTAGGACTGCCGGCGTGGGTGAGCACCTGACCGAGAAGCTCTGGATCGAGCGACTTCGGGTTGGCCACAAAGCATCCGAGAGCAAGCTGGCGCCTCAGCCCAGTTCGCACCAACGTAGATGCCAAGTGTACCGGGAAAGGGATTGCTGCCGCTGCGAATGCAACCAGTGTCGCTGAGCCAACGCGGGGATACTTCATAGCTAACAACGGTTGATGGGCGATTTCGGAGGCGCGAATCAGTGCGCCACTAACCAGATGAATGGATTGGCACTCGTTTTCGAGATGTCTCACGATGCTCCCGGCAAGAATGCTGGAGATCGAATGTGTGACGAGGGTGCACCGCGTGATGCCTTTCCTGCGTATGAGTGCGACGAGGTGACGAGCGGCCAGGTCGATATCGAAGCCTTCGATGACGTCGACACTATCCCCGAATCCCGGAATGTCTGGTATCAGGACATGCGAATCCGCCGGTCGAAAGTCGGCGACAAGCGTCCATTGCTCTATCGATCCTCCCAGACCATGAATCAAGATCGTTGATGGTGCATCCGGAGTGGGCTCACCGAATTCGACGAAGCGCAATCCCTGCCAGCGCTGAAAACGAAGGTCAATCATCGAGCGCAGCCTCGCTCTACCGAGATAACGGAGGCAAGCAACAGAACGACGGCCGCCAATCCAACCCACCTCACGACAAAGCGGCGTGAGCCGTCCTCATAGAACAAGTCGATAATCTCTATCTTGGCGGACATGCCCCCCATTCTACCCAAACACCAGTTCGACTTGGAGACTGGCTGGGATCGCGTTAGCGTTTCTGTAGCCCGTAAGCACGGTCCTTCCCGGGTCAACGCTTCAGCTATAACCTAAGGGGTTTAGCGGATAGGGCGTGATTCGGGGCTCCATCTGTCTCGCCAGTCGATGAGTTTCGCGGTGATCAGCAGGGTGGTGACGAGGCAGAGCTGGGCATGGCGGTGCTCGTTGTTGCGGTCGGTGTTCCTGCGGAGTCGCCCGTAGTTCGACAGCCACGAGTTGGTGCCTTCAACAACCCAGCGCAACCCGAGACGCATCGGCCGTTTCTTGTACGGGGCACCTCGTGCTTTGCGTTTCTGGATGTTGAGATCATCAAGTCCCATCGAAGCGAGCTGTGTCCGGATCTTGGGGAAGTCATATCCACGATCGAGGTGCAATGTTTCGATGTCGAGATGCAGACCAACCCGGGCGACCTCGTTCAGGGTCGGTTCCAACAGTTTCGCATCGCTGCGGTTTGCTCCATCGATGGCCCACCCCAGCGGGATACCGTTCGCGTCGGTAGCGATCGACCATTTCCATCCGAGTTTTGCCCTATCTACCGGACTTTTCCCGGTCCCGGCACCGCCGCACGGTGCCTTGTGGATCGACCCGTCGAGGGCGACCTCAGAGAGATCCAACCCGACGATTCGGTCATAGGCCGCTACGGCTTCGTCACGCACAGAGTCAAAGACGCCAGCCGTGACCCATTCGTCACGTCTTGATCGCAGCGTCGTATCTGACACACGGCGTTCCAAGATCGCCTCGACCGTGACCCACGAGGATCCCGTCACCAACCGGATCAGGATCCCCCAGAAACACAACCGGTCAGAGATACGGCGACGATGACACCCCAACGGATGGTCGTCGGGTATGGCCGAGATCAACGGATCGATCGTTTTCCAGACAGCATCCACCACTTGAGGATCGAGCGCGCGCATACCGATCACCTCCACCGGATCGTTGGTTATTGCGTGCACTCGACATCATCGCCGAGGCAATCCAACGACCGGTGGACCCCTCACCTACCCGCGCGGCCCCTAATGTTATGGATGAACGGATTCGGAGAGAAGGGCGGCGTACCCTTCCAAACCTAAGTAACGGGTTCCGCCGGTTGTCGCCGGTGGGGAAGGAGTACGCCTGATGTTGAAGATAGTCACTGGTGACGCCGAGCGCGACGACCTGGCTGCCAGTCTCGATGAGTTGGTTGCTGAGGGAGCGCGCAGGATGTTGATGGCCGGTCTCGAGACCGAGGTCGCTGATTACATTGCACGTCATCAAGAGTTGGTTGACGAGGCCGGGCACCGTGTGGTGGTGCGTAACGGGAGAGCCGCTGAGCGGAGCTTGGTGACGGGTGCCGGTGCGTTGAAGATTCGGGCTCCTCGTGTCAATGATCGTCGGGAGGGTCACCGGTTCTCGTCGTACATCCTCCCCAAGTATGCGCGTCGTTCCCCAAAGGTCGCCGATGTGTTGCCGGTTCTGTATCTGCGGGGCCTGTCGACGGGTGACTTCGCCCCGGCACTCTCTGAGTTTTTCGGTGCCGATACGGGCCTGTCCGCGTCGTCGATCGGTCGTCTCCTCGAGACGTGGAGTGACGAGTACACGGCGTTCGAGTCCCGGGACGTCTCCGGCAGCGACTACGTGTATGTGTGGGCCGACGGTGTCCATTTCCGGATCAGGTTGGAGGAGGACCGGCTGTGTTGCCTCGTTGTGATTGGGGTGAAAGCCGATGGCACCAAAGAACTCCTGGCGTGTGGTGACGGGT